>JBJTIJ010000358.1:0-3625 GCA_046094945.1 Planctomycetia bacterium
CCTCCCCCTCCACCTCGCCGTCCCCCGGCCCGGCCTAGAGTCAGGGCGCCCCACCCACGGAGCCGCCCATGCACGCGCCCACCGGTCCCCAGCCGCACGCCAGCCCGGCCCCCGCAGGGCCCTCGCCCACGCGCATCTTCGACGCGCTCAACGCCTTCCAGCAGACCGAGGCGCTGCGCGCTGCGCTCGAGCTGGACCTGTTCACGCCGCTGGCGGCCGGGCCGCTGGAGCCGGCCGCGCTGGCGCGTGCCTGCGGCGCCGACCCGCGCGGCGTGCGCATCCTGGCCGACTTCCTCGTGCTGCAGGGCTTCCTGGCCAAGCACGGCAGTGCCTACGGCCTCACGCCCGACGCCGCCGCCTTCCTGGTGCGCTCCTCGCCGGCCTGCATGGCCGGGCTGGTCGACTTCCTGCTCTCGCCCGACCTGCGCGGCAGCTTCGACCGCCTCGCCGAGGCCGTGCGCCGCGGTGGCACGGCGCTGGCGGCCGAGGGCACCGTCTCGCACGAGAACCCGGTGTGGGTCACCTTCGCGCGCGCCATGGCGCCCATGATGCGGCCCACGGCGGGCCTGCTGGCCGGGCTGCTGGCGCCTGACCCGGCGCGCCCGCTGCGCGTGCTGGACGTGGCCGCGGGCCACGGCCTGTTCGGCCTGGCGCTGGCGGCGGCCCACCCGCAGGCCCACGTCACCGCGCTGGACTGGCCCGGCGTGCTGCAGGTGGCGGCGGAGAACGCGCGCGCCGCCGGCGCGCACGGGCGCTACGCGCTCAAGCCCGGCAGCGCTTTCGAGGTGGACTGGGGCGGCCCCTACGACCTCGTGCTGCTGACCAACTTCCTGCACCACTTCGACCCCGAGACCTGCGTCGGGCTGGCGCGCCGGGCGCGGGCCGCCCTGGCGCCGGGCGGGCGCTGCGCCACGCTGGAGTTCGTGCCCGACGAGGGCCGCGTGTCGCCGCCCACGGCGGCCGCCTTCGCGCTCACCATGCTGGCCACCACGCCGCGCGGCGACGCCTACACCTTCGAGGAGTACCGCGGCATCTTCGCGCGGGCCGGCTTCGCCCACAGCCGCCTGCACGCCCTGCCGCCCACGCCGCAGCACGCGATCGTGTCGCACACGGCCTGAGCAGCGGCCGCCCGCGCCGGCAGTCGCAGCCGCAGCCGCACTCGCAGGAGCCAGGGCCCGAGCCAGTGCCCGAGCCCGAGCGGGAGCGCGCGCCGGCTACTCCTCGCCCATCTCCTTGAGGCGGCGGTAGAGCGTGGCCAGGCTGATGCCCAGCAGCGAGGCCGCGGCCTCGCGGTTGCCGTCCACGGCCGCGAGCGTGAGGCGGATGGCCTCGCGCTCGAGCTGCTCGAGGGTCTGGCCCACCTCGAAGCGCACGGCCGGCCGCTGCGCCTCGGGGGCGCGCGCAGGCTCCGGTGCCGGGCGCGGCTCCGGGCGCAGCGCCGGCTCGGGCGCGCGCTGCAGCGTGGCGGGCAGGTCCTCCGGGCGCACGAGCGGGCTGCGCGCCAGCGCCACGGCCCGTTCCACGGCGTTCTCCAGCTCGCGCACGTTGCCCGGCCAGCGGTAGGCGGCCAGCAGCGCCGCGGCCTCGGGCGTGAAGCCGTGCGGCTCGCTCCGGCCCTGCACCCCCAGCGTGGCGCGCAGCACGTGCTCGGCCAGCAGCACCACGTCGTCGCCGCGCTCGCGCAGCGGCGGCACCTGCACCGGGATCACGTTCAGGCGCCAGTAGAGGTCCTCGCGGAAGCGGCCGGCGCGCACCTCGGCCTCCAGGTCGCGGTGCGTGGCGGCCAGCACGCGCACGTCCACGTGCAGCGTCTGCTCGCCGCCCACGCGCTCGAACTCGCCCTCCTGCAGCACGCGCAGCAGCTTGACCTGCAGCGGCAGCGGCAGGTCGCCGATCTCGTCGAGGAAGATGGTGCCGCCGTGGGCCAGCTCGAAGCGGCCGCGGCGCAGCGCCACCGAGCCCGTGTAGGCGCCGCGCTCGCTGCCGAACAGCTCAGCCTCCAGCACGCCCTCGGCCAGCGCCGCGCAGGCCACCTTCACCAGCGGCGCGCCGGCGCGCGGGCTGGCGGCATGCAGCGCCTCGGCGATCAGTTCCTTGCCGGTGCCGCTCTCGCCCAGCAGCAGCACGGTGGAGGGCGTGGGCGCCACGCGCTCGACGAGGTCGAGCAGGCCCAGGAAGGCGGGGCTGCGGCCCACGAGGCGCCGCCGCCCCAGCTGGCGCTCGCTGGGCGCCTCGGCCGCGGGCAGCGGGCCGCCGGCCACAGGCGGTGCGGCCGGCGCGGCCGGCTCGTCGAGCACGGCGCCCGCGGCCGGCGTGCCGCGCGTGGCGGGCAGCCGGCCCTCCATGGCGCGCCTGACCGCCTTGCGCACGTCGCGCAGGCGGATGGGCTTCTCCAGCACGTCGCTCACGCCGCGCTGCACGGCCTTGACGGCCGTGTCCACGTTGGCGAAGGCCGAGACGAGGATGGCCGGCACGTCGGGGCAGATCACGCGCAGGCCGTCGAGGAAGGCCATGCCGCCCAGCCCCGGCATGATCAGGTCGGTGAGCACCAGGTCGAAGGGCTCGCTGCGCGCCAGCGCCAGCGCGGCCTTGCCGTCCTCGGCCGTGGCCACGCTGTAGCCGTCGCGCTCCAGCGCGCGGCGCAGCGACTCGCGCGAGTTGCGGTCGTCGTCCACCACCAGGATGCGGGCCGGGACGGCGGCGACCACGGCTAGCGCCTCCCCCGGCTGCGGCGCGGCGGGGCCAGCGGCAGCCGCACCACGGCACGTGCGCCGCCGCCGGCCACGTCCAGCAGCGCGATGCTGCCGCCGTGGGCCGAGACGATCTCGCGCACGAGATAGAGGCCCAGCCCGGCGCCGCGCGGCTTGGTGGAGCGGAAGGGCTCGAAGGGCCGCTCGCGCACGCTGGCGGGCACGCCCGGGCCGTTGTCGCGCACCACCAGCCGCGCGCCGTCCGGGCCGCGGCGCACCGAGATGGTGATGCGCCCGGGCGCCTTGCGGGCCGGGGCGTGCACCTCGACGGCATCCAGCGCGTTGTCCAGCAGGTTGAGCAGCACGCGCCGCAGCTGGTGGCGGTCGGCGTGCACGAGGCAGGCCCCGCTGGAGGCCTGCAGCCCCAGCGTGGCGCCGCGTGCGGCGGCGCGCTCGCGCTGCTCGGCGACGAAGGCCGAGGCCACGCGCGTGAGGTCGACCGTCTCGCGCTGGCTGCCGCCGATCTTCGAGAGCGCCAGGTAGTGCGTGATGATCTGGTTGAGGCGCTCGATCTCCTCACGCACCGCGCCCAGCGTGGCCGTCACGCTCTCGCTGGCCGTGCCCGCCGAGCCCAGCTCGTCCTCCAGCAGGTCCGCCGAGAGGAACAGCGAGTTGAGCGGGTTGCGGAACTCGTGGGCGATGCTGCCGGCCACCTTGGCCATGGCCGAGAGCTTCTCGGTCTCGATCAGGCGCTGGCGGATGGTCTGGACCTCGCTGAGGTCTTCCAGCACCACCACGCGCGTGCCGGGGCCGCCCTCGGCGCCCGCCGCCGCGGCGCCGGCGGGCACGGCCGCAGCCTGCGCCACGGCGTGCAGGCGCACCGGCACCTCGCGCCCGTCGGCGTGCTGCAGCACGCACTCCACCTCCACCGGGGC
>JBJTIJ010000359.1:0-2445 GCA_046094945.1 Planctomycetia bacterium
CGCTAGCGCCGCACCAGCTCGAAGTCCAGCCCGGTGGCCTCGAAGGGCAGCACGATGCGGCCGTCCTCGAGGCTGGCCTGCTCCTCGCGCGGCGCCGTCACCGGCTTGCCGTCCACCGTCTTGTGCGTGAAGAAGAGCAGCGCGCCCTCGGCGCGCCACGTGCCCACGATGTGCTGCGTGAGGCCCAGCGCGCTGGACTTGAGGCCGAACATGCCATCCTCGCGCACCTGCAGGTCCAGCGACACGAGTCGCGCCTGCGCCTCCTCGCGCGCCACCACGTCGGAGCCCTCGGGCGCGTAGCGCCGGCGCACCGACTCCAGCAGGCGCGCCGCATCCAGCGCCCACAGGCCCACGGGCGAGTCGCCCGCCGCGGCGCCCGGGCCGCGCGCCGGCTCGCCGGCGCCGCAGGCGGGCACGCACAGCCACGCCAGCAGCAGCAGCAACGCGCCGCCGGCCCGGCCCGCGCGCATCAGCGGCCCCCGAGCGCGACCTGGTCGCAAGCCCAGAAGCCCTTGGCGCGGCGCAGCACCACGGCCAGCTCGGGGCCATCGCCGTAGCGGTAGAAGAGCGTGCTCTCGTCGGGCTTGCCGGGATCCACCTTCATGCCCGCCTGGCGCGGCTGCACGTCGGGCGGGTTGGCGGCCGTCATGAACAGGTCCCAGGCCGCGCGCAGGTCGCCCTTGCGCACGCGCTCGACGAGCGCGTTGGGCACGTCGGGCCAGCGCTGGCGCACCAATCCCATCAGGCGCGGGCCCTCCTGCGGGTGGGCCACGCTGGCGCAGAAGGCGCGCAGGTCGTTCTCCAGCGCCGCGCGGCCCACGGGCGTGAGCACGGCGTAGAGCGCGTCGTAGTCGTGGCGCCCCAGCGCGTCGAGCACGCGCTGGAACGCGGCCTGCGCCGTGGTGGAGCCGGCGGCCCCGCTGCTGCCGCCACTGCCGCCCCCAGCGCCGATGCCCTCGCCACAGCCCGTCAGCAGGCCGGCGAGCAGGCCGGCCAGCAGCAGCGCGCCCAGCAGGCCCGGACAGCGCCCGCGGCCACGCGCCGTGCTGGTCGTGCGCGCCGGGTGCGCCACGGGGGCACGGCGCACCGGGCGGTCGTCGGCTGCGGGCGGGACGCGCATGCGCGGATGGTACGCCCGGGCTGCGTCCCCACCATGCGTAGGGTGGGCAGGCGATGTGGTCGTCCTTCGCCCTCGAGCAGGCCCGTGACCGTGCGCTGGCCTGCGTCGGCGGCGTGCTGGGGCTGCCGCGCTGGCCGGCCGTGCCGGTGGGCTGGAACCGCCGCCTGCGCCGGGCCGGGCGGGCCGTGATCGAGGGCAGCGCCACGCGCGTGCGCGACGTGCGCATCGAGCTCTCGCCGGCCTACTTCGAGGTCTACCCCCACGACCTGCACGGCATCCTCGTGCACGAGGGCGTGCACGTGGGCCTGGCGCTGCTGGGCCGGCCCTTCGGCCACAGCCCCGAGTTCCGCCTCGCCTGCCGGGCCGCCGGCGGGATGCTGCACGGGCGCCCCATGCCCGGGCGCGTGCTGCGCTACCGCTGCCCGGTGTGCGAGCGCGTGCTGGAGCGGCGCCGCCCGGCCGCCGGCGTGCGCTGGTGCGCCCGCTGCGTGGAGAGCGCGCAGGCGGCGGGGCGCGACGCCTTCCGCCCGGAACGCGCGCTGGTGCTGGTGGGCGTGGCCTTCCGGGGCGCCGACCCGCTGCCGGGCACCTTGGCCCCCCCCGAGGCAGGCGCAGGCGGGCTGCTGGGGCTAGTCTAGGCCGCTCGTCCCGGCCCCCGCCCCGGCAGGTGCGGCAGGTGCCCGGCCTTGGAGCCCTTGCATGACGCCCTCGTCCCGCGTGTTCCTCGCCCTGCTGCTCGTGGCCGGGCTGGCCAGCCGCCCGGTGCTGCTGGCGCCCGCCCATGCCGACGCCCCGGCCGGCCCGCGCACCGTGCCGGACGTGGTGGGCCTCGCGCAGGCCGACGCCGAGCGCATGCTCAAGGACGCCAGCTTCGAGGTGGCCGTCGAGCAGGTGCCCAGCCCGGGCGCCAAGCCCGGCACCGTGCTGGCGCAGGACCCCGGCGGGCGCACCACGCGCGAGGCCGGCTCGAAGGTGACGATCCGCGTGGCCGTGGCGCCCGCGCCCGTCGAGCCCGAGCCGGCGCCGGCCGTGCCGGCCGCCCCGCCCAGCAACCCCGAGACGCCGCCCACGGGCGAGCTGCCGGCGCTGCCCACGGAGGCCACGCCGGCCGTGCCGGCTCCCGTGCAGCCGGCCGATGCGCCGCCGGCCGAGGCGCCCGTCGAGGCCCCCGCCAGCACGCTGGGCAGGGCCGGCCCGTTCGTGTCGCTGCCCGGCTCCTGCGGCAGGTCGGCGAGCGCGGGGGCCGGCATCGGGGCGGGCCTGCAGGCGGGGGCCTCGACGGGCGCCTCGGCCGGCGGCGCATCGGCCGGCTGCACGGGCGCCGG
>JBJTIJ010000360.1:0-3203 GCA_046094945.1 Planctomycetia bacterium
CGATGTTGACCTCGCCGGGCCCGCCGCCGCGCGCCTTGCGCGCCGCCACCTCGCGGGCCAGCTCCAGCGCGCAGGCCAGCCCGGCCGGGCCCGGCGAGGTCAACATCGCCGTGCTCGACAAGGCCGCCGAGCTGGGCGGGCACACGCTCTCCGGGGCCGTGATGAACCCGGTGGCGCTGCGCGAGCTGTTCCCGGACCTGCCGGAGGCGGAACTGCCGCTGGGCCGCGAGGTGACCTCCGAGCGCGTGTTCTTCCTCACCGAGCGGCGTGCGCTGCGCCTGCCCCCGCCGCCGCCCATGCAGAACCACGGCAACCGCGTGGTGAGCCTGTGCGAGGTGGTGCGCTGGCTGGGCCAGCGCGCCGAGGGGCTGGGCATCAACCTCTTCACGGGCTTCCCCGTGCGCTCGCTGCTGGTGCAGGGCGGGCGCGTGGTGGGCGTGCGCACCACGCCCACCGGCCTCAAGCGCGACGGCACGCCGGGCGCGGGCGCCCAGCCGGCGCAGGACCTCGCCGCCAAGGTGGTGGTGCTGGCCGAGGGCGTGCGCGGAGCGCTCACGCAGGCCTGGCTGGGCTGGCAGGGCGTGGGCGCGGCCAGCAAGCAGATCTACTCGCTGGGCGTGAAGGAGCTGTGGTCGGTGCGCAAGCCGATGGGCTTCGACGTGCTGCACACCATGGGCTGGCCGGTGCCCGCGGGCGCCTTCGGCGGCTCCTTCTGCTACCAGCTCGACGAGCGCACGCTGGCGCTGGGTCTGGTGGTGGGGCTGGACGCGCCGGCGACCAACCTCGACGTGCACCGGCTGCTGCAGCGCATGAAGACGCACCCGCTCTACCGCGACCTGCTGGCCGGCGGCGAGTGCCTGGAGTGGGGCGCCAAGTCGATCACCGAGGGCGGCTACGCGGCCCTGCCCGAGCGCTTCACGGGCGACGGCGTGCTGCTGGCGGGCGAGGCGGCCGGCTTCCTGGAGGTCTCCAGCCTCAAGGGCGTGCACTACGCGCTCAAGAGCGGGCTGGAGGCCGGGCGGGCGCTGGCCGGCGCGCTGGCCCGCGGCGACACCTCGCGCGCCTCGCTGGCGGCCTACGACCGCGCCATCCGCGCCTCGTACGTGCACGACGACCTGTGGCGCGCGCGCAACGTGCGGCTGGGCTTCAAGGACGGCTGGTGGAAGGGTGCGGCGCTGGCCGGCCTGAGCACGCTCACCAAGGGCCGGCTGCCGGCGGGCACGCTCAGCGTCGAGAGCGACGCCGAGGTGGCGCGCGCGGTGCTGGCGCCCGAGGCCTTCACGCCCGACGCGGCGCTCACCTTCAGCAAGGTGGACGGCGTGGCGCGCTCGGGCAACGCCACGCGCGACGACATCCCCTCGCACCTGGTGGTGGGCCGCGACGTGCCGCCGGCGGTGGCGCAGATGCTGGTCTCGCTGTGCCCGGCGGGCGTCTACGAGCAGGACGGCGAGAGCCTGCGCGTGAACGCGCCCAACTGCGTGGACTGCAAGGCCACCGACGTGCTGGGGCCGCGCTGGACGCCGCGCGAGGGCGGCAGCGGGCCCGCCTACAAGCGCATGTAGCCGGCGCGCGCATGGGGCCGGCGCGCAGGCCCTGCGCGAGCCGGCCGCGCGCGAGACTGCGGCCTGCACTGCGCCGCTCGCCCGCCTGCCCGCTGGCCCGCCGGCCCGCTTGCCCGCCCGCGCAAGCGAGCGAGCGCCCCGGGCGTGCGGCCCGGGCGCCCGGCTGCGTCCTTTCCCCGGCCTGGCACGCCCTCGAGCAGGCGGGGGGTGCCCGCCTGTCGGGTGCGGCTCGCCCGTCGGCGTGGTTGCGCGTGCTCGGCAGCGTCCTCCACAGCCCAAGGACGCCCTCTGCACGCAGTCGGGGGAGGGCGGTGTAGCGCGAGGGCCGGGGTCGCGCACGCGCCCGGCCCGGTGCCGTCGTGTCATCCGGCCGCGGTCGTGTCATGGGGCCGTGCGCGTGCCCTGGCGCGCGTGAGGGCACGGCGGCGCGACGGCGCTCCGCTGCGCTGAGCTCCGCTGCAGTGCACTGCACTGTGGTGCGCTGCAGGGCACTGCACGATGGTGCGCTGCGCTGCTGTGCGCTGCGCGGCCTTGCGGCGTGGCCGCGCCGCTAGGACGATGCGCCGGGCCCGCCCAGCGGGGCGCGGCCCAGCAGGTGCTCGCGCACGGGCCGCCCGCCCAGCACGTGCTCGACGAGGATGCGCTCGGCCACCGCGGCCGTGACGCCGCGGTACCAGGTGCCGTCGGGGTAGACCACCGCGATGGGGCCCTCGGCGCACACGCGCAGGCAGTCCACCTTGGTGCGCAGCACGCAGGGGCCGGAAAGGCCCGCTGCCGGCGGCTTGAGCGGGTCCAGGCCCAGCTCGGCCACGCGCCGCTTGAGGTGCTCCCAGGCGGCCCGCCCGGTGGCGGCGTCGGCGCACTTGGCCTTGGTGGGCTCGGCGCACAGCAAGAGGTGGCGCACCGGGCGGCCGGCGGCGATGGCCTCCACCTTGCCTCGCGCGCCAGCGGTTGCACCTGCAGCTGCGCCTGTTCCCGCGCCCGCATCTGCACCTGCCCCCGTGCGCGGCGCAGGGCTGGGCGCGCGGCCGGGCGGCCGGCCTCCGGCCAGCAGGTCGATGGCCTGCCCGGAGGTGAAGCCGAAGTCGGCGGCCGAGAGCGGCTTGTCGTGCGGGCCGCGGGCGCTGGGCGGGGGCGCAGGCGCGGGCTCGTCGTCGGCGCCGAACCAGTCGTGCACGCTGCGCACCTGTGCGCCCACCTGGCGGCAGCGGCCGGCGAGCTCGTGGTCGTCGGTCACCACCAGCACGGGCTCGCGCCGGTCCTGCTCGAGGCGCGCGCGCACCTCGCGCACGATCTCGTGGTCGGCGATGTCGCGCGTGCAGTAGTGCACCGCGATGCCATGCTCGCGGCCCGGCCCGCCGCCCAGCGGGCTGCCGTGCAGGGCGTCGAAGAACACCGTGGCACGCGGCTCCAGCCGCCGCACGCGGTCCAGCAGCGCATGGCGCTCGGCCTCGCGCGAGTCGCGCTGCAGGCCCAGCCGGTGGAGGGCGTTGTGGCCGTCGACGAGCACGTGCATGGCGCAGGACCTAGCGCGGCGCGGGCGGCGTGTAGGCGGGCGCCTGGCCTACGTCTACATGCCCGACACGGGCCCGCGCGGCATCGACGCCTTCCAGCGCGACTTCTTCGGCCAGGTGGACCGCG
>JBJTIJ010000361.1:0-5636 GCA_046094945.1 Planctomycetia bacterium
CACCTCCACATGCCGGGGCGGGTGCGGCCCCGGGGGCCGCCTCCGCACGCCGTGACGGTCACGGTGCTCGTCCTCGTAGGGGTGCGGGGGTCCCAGTCAACCACGCCCGGGCCGAGCGTGGCGTACCAGCGTGCCGGGCCGGCGCGCCCGGCCGGGGCCGTGGGCCCCGCGCCCGCGGCCGGCGCGCCCGGATGCTCGCCTCCGTGAAGGCCCCACGAGGACCCCCCCGCCTTGGACCTGTTCGAGAAGGCCGCCCGCTTCGCGCGCGCCGACCTGCTCAAGCAAGCGGGCCTCTACCCGTACTTCCGGGCCATCGAGGAGAGCGAGGGCGGGCGGCGGGTGCGCATCGGCGGCCGCACGGTGGTCATGGCCGGGTCGAACAACTACCTGGGCCTGACGCACGACCCGCGCGTGCTGGAGGCCGCCCGCGAGGCGGTCAGCCGCTACGGGGCGGGCTGCACCGGCTCGCGCTTCCTCAACGGCACGCTGGCGCTGCACGAGCAGCTGGAGGAGCGCCTGGCGCGCTTCCTGGGCCAGGAGGCCTGCATCACCTCCGGCACCGGCTTCCAGACCAACGTGGGCGCCATCTCGGCCCTGGCCTCCAGCCGCGAGGACGTGATCTTCGGCGACCGCGACAACCACGCCTCGATCATCGACGGCTGCCGGCTCTCCTTCGCGCGCCAGCTCAAGTACCGCCACAACGACATGGACGACCTGCAGCGCCTGCTGCGCGAGACGCCCGTGAGCGAGGGCGGCGCGCGGCTGGTGGTGACCGACGGCGTGTGCTCGATGCTGGGCGACCTGGCGCCGCTGCAGCGGCTGCTGCCGATGGCCCACGAGCACGGCGCGCGCGTGATGGTGGACGACGCGCACGCGCTGGGCGTGCTGGGCCCGCGCGGCCGCGGCACGGGCGAGCACCTGGGCGTGCACGAGCAGCTCGACCTCATCAGCGGCACCTTCAGCAAGAGCATGGCCTGCCTGGGCGGCTTCGTGGCCGGGCCCCGCGTGGTGGTGGACATGATCAAGCACACCAGCCGCTCGGTGATCTTCTCGGCCTCGATGACGCCGGCCAGCGCGGCCACCGTGCTGGCCTGCCTGGACATCGTGGAGCGCGAGCCGGGCCGGCGCGAGCGGCTGTGGGCCAACGTGCGGCGCATGAAGCGCGGCTTCCAGGACATGGGCCTGGAGGTGATCGACGGCGGCAGCCCCATCCTGAGCGTGGTGGTGGGCGAGGAGCAGCCGACGCTGGAGTTCAACAACCTGCTCTTCGCCCACGGCGTGTTCGTCAACCCCGTGATCCCGCCGGCCGTGCCGCAGGGCATGTGCCTGCTGCGCACCTCCTACATGGCGACCCACACCGACGAGGACCTCGACGCCATCCTCGCCGGCTTCAAGAAGGTGGGCGAGCGCCTGCGCGTCCTGCGCTAGGCCGCGCCCCGCCCGTGACGGACGCGCCGCTCGAGGTACGGCCGGCCACCTCGCGGCGCGAGGCGCGCGCCTTCCTCGACCTGCCCTACCGGCTCCACGACGGGCAGCCGGGCTGGGTGCCGCCGCTGCGCATGGCCGAGGCGGCGCTGCAAGACCCGCGCACCAACCCCTTCTTCCAGCACAGCGCGGCGCAGCACTTCCTGGCCTGGCAGGGCGGGCGCGTCGTGGGACGCGTGGCGGCCATCGAGAACCGGCGCCACAACGAGGTGCACGGCGAGCGCATCGGCTTCTTCGGCTTCCTCGACCACGAGCCGCGCGTGGAGGTGGTGCGCGCGCTGCTGGAGGCGGCGGGCGCCTGGTGCGCCGGCCGGGGCCTGCAGGCCCTGCGCGGCCCCACCTCGTACAGCACCAACGACAGCTGCGGCACGCTGCTGGAGGGCTTCGGCGAGCGCCCCGCGGTGCAGATGCCGTGGAACCCGCCCGGCACCGACGCGCTGCTGCAGGCGGCGGGCCTTGCGCCGGTGCAGGACCTCGTGGCCTGCTGGCTCTCCGCGGCGCTGCCCGCCCCCGAGCGCTTCGAGCGCGTGGTGGCGCGCCGGCTGGAGCGCAGCGGCATCCGCCTGCGCCCGCTGGACCTGCGCGACTTTGCACGCGAGGTGGACGTGCTGCGCGACCTCTACAACCGCTCCTGGGAGCGCAACTGGGGCTTCGTGCCGGCCACCGAGGCCGAGTTCCGCCACGCTGCCAAGGACCTCAAGGCGGTGGTCTCGCCCGAGCTCTCGTGCGTGGCCGAGGAGCGCGGCCAGCCCGTGGGCTTCTGCGCGGTGCTGCGCGACGTGAACACCGTGCTGGCCCCGCGCGGCCGCGGCGGGCTGCTGCCCACCAACCTGCTGCGCCTGCTGCTGGGCCTGCGGCGCGCGCGCCGCTACCGCGTCATCGCGCTGGGCGTGGTGCCCGAGGCGCGCGGCAAGGCCATCAACGAGGCCTTCTTCCTGCACGCCCACGCGGCCTGCCGGCGGCTGGGCCACGAGGGCGCCGAGGCCTCGTGGATCCTGGCCGACAACCAGCGCATGCTGGCCCCCATCGAGGCCATGGGCGGCGTCGTCACCAAGCGCTACCGCCTCTACCAGCGCGCGCTGGAGGCCCGCCGGCCCTAGGTCGCGTCCCGGCAGCCCCGGGGACGCACCCCCGTGCGCGCCGTGAGGCCCTCGAGGGGCCTGGCCCGGCAGGGCCCCTCGCGCGGCCGCTAGCCCTTGAGCTGGCCCAGTCGCGTGCGCACGGACACCTCGTTGTCCTTCCACCAGGCGCCCCACGCCTTCTGGGCGCGCTTGAGCTCGTTCTTGGGCTGGCCGGCCTGGAACGGCTCCTGGTGGCCCGTGATGGCGATCAGGGCCTGCTGCGCAGCGGTCTGCACCAGCTCGTCCTTGTCGTCGAGCGCCTCGACGAGGCCCGGGACGGCGTCGCAAGCCTTGAGCTCGCGCAGCGCATCGGCGGCGCCCAGCCGCACGTAGAAGTCGCGGTGCGCCTTGAGCGCCGCCAGCAGCGGCCCCACGGCGCGCAGGTCCTTGAGCTCGGCCAGCTTGAGCGTGGCGCTGAAGGCGATGCCGGCGTTGGGGTCCTTCAGCAGGCCCACCCAGTGCTGCAGCATGCTGTCGTCGGCCGTGGGCGCGGCCGGCACCGGCGCCGGCGGAGTCGCGGGTGCCGGCGTGCTGGGCGCGGGGCTGCCCGGAACGGGCATGCTGGGCGCGGAAGGCCCCGGCGCCGGGGCCTCGGCCGGGCGCGTGCGCGCCGGCTCGCTGCGGCTGCCGGGCTGGCCGCTGGCCCGCGCCTGCAGCTCGCGCAGCCAGTCGTAGACCTGCCGCACGCGCGCATCCACCGTGCGCAGGCTCGTCTCGCCGCGCTCCAGGCGCTCGCCCACGCTGGCCTGGTCGGCCTGCGCGCGCTCGGCCAGCGCCTGCAGGTCGCTGCGCAGGGTCTCCAGCGAGCGGGCCTGCTGCCCGGAAGCGCCCTGCTGGCGCTCCAGTGCCGCCAGGCGCTCCTCCTGCGCACGGCGCGCATCGGCCAGCGTCTGCACGGACTGCGCGCGGATGGCCTCGGCCACCGCCGGCGTCACGCCTGCCGAGGGCGCCGGGCGCAGCCGCTCGACCAGCAGCCAGCCGGCCACGCCCAGCGCAGCCAGCGCCAGCAGCGTGGCCAGCGGCGCACCGCGCCGCGCCGGCGCCAGCAGGCGCCGGGCCACGCAAGGCGGGCACAGCTGGCGCCCCTGCGCCGAGACGGCCTTGCCGGAGGCAAGGTCGGCAGGCGCGATGGACTGCCCGCAGCCGGAGCAGAAGGAGATCACCGCCGGCGCGCCGGGCCGGGTAGCGGACGGCGCAGGCGGCAGCAGGTCCAGCGCGGGAACGCGCTCGGCTGCGCCGCCGGCCGCGGGCCGCGTGTCGCCCAGGCGCTCGAGCGCCAGGCAGGCAGCGCAGGTGGTGCGGCCCGCCGCGCTGCGCGCCTTGCCCAGCGCGATGTCGGCCTCCGGGATCGACTCGTGACAGGCATCGCAGAAGCGCAGCTCGATGCCGCCGGCGGGCGCCGCGGCGGCCGGGGGGCGCTGTGCGGCGGCCAGGCAGGTGGCGCAGGTGTGCACGCCCCCCACGCTGCGCGCCCGGCCCAGGGCGAAGTCCGCGTCCGGGATCGACTCCTCGCACGCCTCGCAGAAGCGGATGTCCATGCAGGCCTCGCGCGCGGGGGACGCCGGCCGTCCGCCGCTCCCCGATCCTACCCCGCAGGGCAAGGCGCGGTGGCCGGCCGGGCGGCCGTCAGGCCGGCTACGGTGCCTTGGCCTGCTTGAGGCGCTCGCGCACCTCGGCCTCGTGGCGCGACCACCACTCCAGCATGTCGCCGCGTGCCTTCGTGCGCTCGGCAGGGCGCGCCTGCGGGCTCAGGCCCAGGTCGTGCTCGGTGATCAGGCGCAGCGACTTGCCGGCCTGCTGCGCCACCATCTGCGTCTTGTCCTTGAGCGCGTCAGCCAGTGCCAGCACGGCGTCGCAGGCGCGCAGGTCGCCCAGCGCGCTGGCCGCGGCCTGGCGCATCAGGTAGTCCTCGTGGCCGGCCAGGATCTTCACCAGCTTGGGCACCGCGGCCAGCACCTGGCGGCGCGCCACCACGGTGATGGCCGGGTAGATGGTCTCGGGCTGGTCGCTGTCGAGGTCGGCCAGCGCCTTCTCGACCAGTGCCTTGGCCACGGCGGGATCTTCCTGCACGTTGGGCAGCTCGGGCTTGGGCATGCCGGGCAGCGTGGCCTTGGGGGCCGAGGGATTGGGTCCCGGCTTGGGCGCCGCGGCAGGCGCCGCCGCCGCGGCCGCCACGGGGCGCTCCTCCACCGACTTCACGCGCGACTCCAGCGCAGCCAATGCCTTGGTCTCGCGGTCCAGCCCGCCGCTGAGGGTCGTGAGCACGGCCTCCAGCTCCTCGAGCTTGCCGGCGCTGAGGTCGGAGGTGGCCTGCACGCGGGACTGCGCCTGCTGCAAGCCCTCCGTGGCCGAGGCCAGCAGCTCCTGCAGTCGCTTGAGGCGCTGGTCGAGCTCGCGCTGCGCCGCCTGGTCGCGCGCCGCCGCGGAGCGCTGCACCTCCTCGGCCAGCTGGCGCGCCACCTTGTCCACCTCGGCGCTGGACAGCGCCACGCTCACGGCGGTGGAGGCCGGCTCGTTGCGGCGCAGCAGCCCGAGCACGCCGGCCGCCAGGGCCAGCAGGGAGAGGACCAGTGCGATCTTGCTCATGGATGACCTCGTGCGCAGATGCTACGGCACCGGGGCCGGGGGCGCAGCCGCGGGCCGCCTCGAGTCGCCTGCAGGCCGGCGTCCGGGCGGCTGCCTGCGGGCGGGGCCGACGGCCCGGGCCCTAGTCCTCGTCGCCCTCGGCCGCGCGCCGCGTCTCGAAGTCCAGGCCCTGCGCGATGAGGGCCACCCGGTCCTTCATCAGGCGCCCCACCTTGAAGCGCACCACGCGCTTGGCCGGCACCTCCACCTTCTGCAGGGTGCGCGGGTTCTGCGCGGTGCGGGCTGCGCGGTCCTTGATCTCGAACACCCCGAACTCGCGGAACTCGATGCGGTTGCCGCGGCCCAGCTCGCGGATGATCTCGTCGAGGAACAGCTGGATCACGTCCTTGACCACCACCTTGGTCTGGGCCGTGCGCTCGGCGATGCGGGCGACCAGCTCCTTCT
>JBJTIJ010000362.1:0-15764 GCA_046094945.1 Planctomycetia bacterium
GCAGTCGGTCGACCTGGCGCGCTGCCCCCTCGAGGTGCAGGTGCCCAAGGGCTATGCCGGGCGGCTGCTGAACCCGCTCGCGCGGGGCCGCTAGCGAGCGGGCGGGGCGGGGGCGGCCACGCTGCGTGCGCCCACCGCGAAGCGGTTGGCCGCCAGCACCTGCCCGGCCCACTCGAAGTGCAGCTCGTACCAGCCGCCGCGCGCCACCGGCAGGCTGGGCAGGCGCACCTGCAGCGCCACCTGCCGCCCGGCATAGCCCTTGGGCACCTGCACCTCGAGGGGGCAGCGCGCCAGGTCGACCGACTGCGGTGCGGGGGCACGCACCACGAAGGCGCCCTTGCCGGGGCCTTCCGGCAGGTTGCGCACGAGGGCCACGAAGGTGACCGGCCCCGCCTCGCCGGGCAGCGAGTCCACGGCCAGGATCTCGAGCACGTCGTGCAGGGTGAGCTCGCCGCTGGCGGCGGCCTCGGCCTTGCGGCACACGAGCAGCGCGTGGACGGTGATGCCTTGGACGGGATCCACGCGCGCACCCTACCGCGCGGGCGCCGTCGCGGCACGCTCCGCGCGGCGCGTGGCGTGCCCGCCCGGAGCGTGCGCGCGGGAACCTTGGGGGCCCGGGCCGTGGCGGCCCGGGTGGCTGCTGGCCGCGGCGGGTGGGCGCGGCGGGCGTAGCATCCGCAGCATGCTGCGCACCTGCCTCGCCTCGCTGCCCGCCGTGCTCAGGGCCTCGTCGCTCGTGCTCGCGGCCCTGCTGGTGCCGCTGGGCGCGCCGCGCGTGGGGGCCGACGACGGTGCACTGCCGGTGCTGGCCGACGCCGTGCCGCAGCGCGTGGCGCTGGCGCTGGGCGAGGCCGCATGGACGGCGCGCGTGGACGTGCCTGCCGACGCCACGGCGCTGTGCGCGCTGGCCAGTGCCGACCTGGACCTCGACCTCTACCTGCGCGCCCGGCGCCCGGTCTTCGGCAGCGCCGAGGATGCGGTGGCGGCCGGCCTGGCGGAGGGCACGGTGGAGGTGCTGCGCGTGGGGCGCGACGAGCCGCCGGTGGCCGGGACGTGGTACCTGACCGTCAGGCACGCGCGTGCAGCCACGAGCGCGGCGGCCGGCCACGTGGTGGCCTTCGTGGACCGCAAGGGCGGGCCGCAGACGCTGCTGCCCGGCCACCCGGTGCTGCTCGCGCCCGCGGCGGGCGTGGCGCAGCTGCGCACGTGGGTGCCGCCGGGCACGGCCAGCCTGCGCCTCGCGCTCACGGGCCTGCCGCCGGGGCGCGCGGTGCTGGCCGGCGAGGCGCGCGGCCCCGACGGCAAGGTGCAGGCCTTCGATGCGCGCCGGCCCTGGACGCTGGAGGGCGCCGCCGTGCAGCCGGGCGCGTGGGCCTTCGACGTGCGCGGCCTGCCCGCGGAGGGTGCCAGCGCCGAGCTGGCGTGGGAGGCCCCGACGCCGGCGGCCACCAGCGATGCCGCACGCCTGCTGCCCGGCCGGCCCGAGGTGCTGCGCATGGGCGGCAGCGCGCCCTCCGAGCGCGAGTGGCGCGTGGACGTGCCCGAGGGCTGGCGCGGCTTCTCGCTCACGGCGCTCAACGATGGCGAGGCCGACCTCGACCTCTTCGTGCGCCGCGGCCAGCCCATGGAGGCGCCCGAGCAGGACGCCGACTGGCTGGCGATCACCTCGTCGCAGGACGAGCGGCTGGTGGTGGGCGGCGTGCGCCCGCTGCCGGCCGGGACCTACTTCGTGCGGGCCACGCTGGTGGGCGAGGGACCGGTGCTGTGCAGCGTGGCGCTCCAGCCGCTGGACCAGGCCAAGGGCCGGGCGCTGGCGTGCACGTGGGGCAGCGAGGACCCGCCCGTGCTGGCGCCCGGGGCGTGGACGCCGGCGCGCATCGACGCCAGCGAGCAGGGCATCCGCTGGCTGGCGCTCACGCCGCCGGCGGGCACGCGCTCGCTGCACGCCGTGCTGCTGGACTCCGAGCTGCCGCTGGACCTGCTGCTGCTGCGCGAGGCCGACGGCAGCGTGCTGTCGCGCTCGCTCACCGAGCGTGTCGACGAGCGGCTGGACCAGTCCTTTCCCGCGCCGCTGCCGGCCGGGCGCCGCTTCCTGCTGGGCGTCATGTGCATGGCGCCCGGCGCGCAGCCGGCCAGCTTCCGCGTGGCCGTGGGCTACGACGCGCCGCCGGCCCTGCCGGCCGACCTGCCGTGGCCGCCGCTGGCCGCGCTCGCAGGCCTCACGCCTGTCGAGCGCGTGGCCGCGGCCACGGTGGAGCTCAGCTGCGACGAGGGCGGCGCCGGCAGCGCCACGTGCATCTCGCCGCGCGGGCTGCTGCTCTCGTGCCGGCACGTGCTCGAACTGGTGGAGGACGCGTCCAAGGTGCAGGCCGAGGGCATCTACGTGGCCTTCAGCCGTGCGCTGGACCGCCCGCCCGTGCAGGGCTTCATCGCGCGCGTGGTGGCCGAGGACGCGGCGCTGGACGTGGCGCTGCTGGAGATCACCAGCGACATCTTCGGCCGCCCGCTGCCGGCGGGGCTCGTGCTGCCGCACGTGCCGCTGGGCCGCAGCGATGGGCTGCACCTGGGCGACGGCGTCACGGTCTTCGGCTACCCGCAGGACGGCAGCGAGCAGACGCGCACGCCGGTGATCCTCTCGCGCGGCAGCGTGTCGGGCTTCGAGCATGACGGAGAGGCGCGCACGTGGGTCAAGACCGACGCGTGGATCGGGCCTGGCCACAGCGGGGGCACGCTGGTGAACGAGGCGCTGGAACTGGTGGCCGTGCCCGCGGCCACGCTGGGCGGCAGCGAGCGCATGGGGCTGGCCGTGCCGGTGGACCGGCTGCCGGCCGCCTGGAAGGCGCGCATCGCGCGCGAGGCGGGCCCGGGCGCGCCGGCGGCGACCGCAGCACCAGCAACTCCCGCAGCCCCAGCAGCCCCAGCAGCCCCAGCAGCGCCGGCCGCGCGCTAGGCGGCGCGCCAGGCCGCTGCCCGGGCGATGGCCGGGGGCCTTCCGCCCAACGCCCGCCAGCCGCAGGCCGGGCCTCCCTGCCCGGAGCGGGCGGGACCCGCGCAAGGGCCTACACTCATGGATTGCCGCCCGCGAGGCGGCCTCTCGCGGAGCGGCCCCATGAGCCAGACCTCGTCCCCCTGGAGCAGCGTGCGCGCGGCCAAGGCCCCGCCCATCAAGCGGCGCGTGTGGATCTTCGGCCCCAACCCGGCCCGCATCCAGGCGCTGGTGGACGCGCTGGAGAAGGCGGGCCACGAGGGCAAGCCGGGCGAGTCGGGCGGCGAGCTGGCCCCGGCGCTGCGCGACTACCGCCCCGACCTGATCGTGATCGACATGCAGGACGCGGCCGACCGCGGCCGCCACCTCGCCACCCAGCTGCGCGCCGACCGCGCCACGCGCCAGCTGCCCATCGTGCTGGTGGGCATCAAGGGCGAGGAGGGCAACAAGGCCGAGCGCGCCTGCCAGGGCCCCACGCGCCGCTACGCCCTGTCGCTGGACACGCCCAGCGTGCTGGGCGCGCTGGTCTGCGAGCTCTAGGCCCGCCGCATGGCCGGCGGCGCCGCGCTTGCCGCGGGCGCGGGCCTGCGGCTACCGTGCGCGCATGAGCCCGCCTGACGAGCCGCGCCGGCCCTGCACCGACGCCGTGCACGGCGGCGCGCAGCCCGGCGAGCCCACGGGCGCGGTGAGCACGCCCGTCTACCGCACCAGCACGCACCGCTTCGCCACGGCCGACGACCTGCTGGCGGCCGCGCGCGGCGAGCGGCCCGGCTTCTACACGCGCTACGGCGGGCCCAACTTCAGCGTGGTGGAGGCCAAGCACGCGCTGCTGCACGGCGCCGAGGACAGCGTGCTGTTCGGCTCGGGCATGGCCGCCGTGGCGGCCGTGGTGCAGTCCTTCGTGGCCACGGGCCAGCGCGTGGTGGCGTTGCGCGACGTCTACGGCGGGACGCGCGACCTGCTGGCCTTCCTGGGCCGGCAGGCGGGCATCGCCACCACGTGGGTGCCCACGGGCGACCTGGCGGCGCTGGAGCGCGCGCTGCCCGGCGCGCGCCTGCTGTGGGCCGAGAGCCCCACCAACCCGATGCTGCGCGTGCTGGACCTGCCGGCGCTCTCGGCCGCGGCGCGCCGCCACGGCGTGCTGCTGGCGCTGGACGCCACCTTCGCCGGCCCGGCGCTGCAGCGCCCGCTCGAGCACGGCGTGGACCTCGTGATGGAGAGCGCCACCAAGTCGCTGGGCGGGCACAGCGACCTGCTGGCCGGGCTGGTGTGCGGACGGGCCGCGCACGTGGCCACGCTGCGCACGACGCGCAAGCTGCTGGGCGCCATCTCGGACCCCGAGACGGCCTGGCTGCTGGAGCGCTCGCTCAAGTCGCTGCACGCGCGCGTGGAGCGGCAGGCCGCGAGCGCGCTGGAGCTGGCGCGCCGGCTGTCGGCCGACCGGCGCGTGGCGCGCGTGCTGCACCCGCTGCTGGAGAGCCACCCGGACCACGCCGTGGCGCGCCGCACGGGCCTGGCCGGCTGCGGCGTGCTGGCCGTGGCGGTGGGGGGCGGCCTCCCGCGGGCGCGCGCCGTGGCCGAGCGCCTGCGGCTGGTGGCGCATGCGCCCAGCCTCGGCGGCGTGGAGAGCCTGGTGTCGCTGCCCGTGCTCACCAGCCACGCCATGTTCACGCCCGCCGAGCGCGCCGAGGCGGGCATCGGCGACGACCTGCTGCGCCTCTCGGTGGGGCTGGAGCACGTCGAGGACCTGTGGGCCGACCTCGCGCAGGCCCTCGAGGCGCCGGGGGCCTAGGCGGCGGCCCGGCCGGGGGCCCCTGCCCGGCCCCGCGCCCGCCGCAAGCCCGACCTGCCTCGGCCCCGCGACGGCCCCGGACCCAGTTCCGCAGGGGGCGGGCCGCGCCGCCAGTCCGGCCCCGGCAGCCCCTCCCGCTAGGCTCTCGCCTCCCCCTCGCTGCCCGGAGACGCGCCATGCCCGCCCCCAAGAAGACCTCGTCCAGTCCCGCCAAGGTGCCTGCCAAGGTGCCTGCCAAGGCGTCGGCCAAGGCGCCTGCCACGGCGGCGGGCAAGCCGGCTGCTGGCAAGCCGGCCGCGGGCAGGCCGGCGCCCCCGGCCGCCGCCCAGCCCGCGCCCACGCCGGTGCCGGCGCCCCCGGCGGTGCCCGCGCCCGCGGGGGCCACGCGCGTCGAGAAGGACTCGATGGGCGAGGTGCGCGTGCCGGCGGCGCGCCTGTGGGGCGCACAGACGCAGCGCGCGCTGGAGAACTTCACGGTCAGCGGCCGGCGCATGCCGGAGCGCTTCATCGCCGCGCTGGCGGCCATCAAGTGGGCGGCGGCCTCGGCCAACGAGGAGCTGGGCCTGCTGGACAAGGCGCGCGCCACGGCCATCCGCGCCGCCGCCGAGGAGGTGCTCTCGGGCGCGCGCAGCGAGGAGTTCCCGCTGGACGTCTACCAGACGGGCTCGGGCACCTCGACGAACATGAACATGAACGAGGTGCTGGGCAACCTCGCCAACGTGCGGCTGGGCGGCAAGCCGGGCGACAAGAAGCCCGTCCACCCCAACGACCACGTGAACATGGGCCAGTCGAGCAACGACGTGATCCCCACGGCGCTGCACCTGAGCGTGGCGCGCGCGGCGCGCGAGCAGCTGATCCCCGCGCTGGGCGCGCTGGCCGCCGCCTTCCTGGAGAAGGCGCCGGCCTACGACGACTGCGTCAAGGTGGGCCGCACGCACCTGCAGGACGCCACGCCCGTGACGTACGGGCAGGTGTTCCGCGGCTACGCGGCGCAGGTCGCGCATGCCTGCCAGCGGCTGGCGCTGGCCTACGACGGCCTGCTGGAGGTGGCGCTGGGCGGCACGGCGGTGGGCACGGGCATCGGGCGCCACCTCGACTTCCCCGACAAGGCGCTGGTGCACCTGGCGGGCAAGACGGGTCTGGGCCTGCGCCCGGCGCGCAACTACTTCGAGCAGCTGGGCGGCCGCGAGGCCTGCGTGTTCTTCGCCGGCGCGCTGGGCGCCGCGGCGGCCGCGCTCATGAAGGTGGCCAACGACGTGCGCTTCCTGGGCTCGGGCCCGCGCTGCGGCCTGGGCGAGCTGCGCCTGCCGGCGCTGCAGCCCGGCTCGTCGATCATGCCCGGCAAGGTCAACCCGGTGCAGAGCGAGAGCCTGGTCATGGCCTGCCTGCGCACGCAGGGCACGGTCACGACCGTGACGGCCGCGGGCGGCGCGGGCAACTTCGAGCTCAACGTCACGCTGCCGCTGCTGGCCGACGAGCTGCTGGGCACCATCGAGGTGCTGGCGGGCGCCGTCGAGGGCTTCCGCACGCGCTGCGTGGTGGGCCTGGAGGTGGACCGCGCGGCCGTGGCCGCCAAGGTGGAGCAGAGCCTGATGCTGGCCACCTCGCTGGCGCCGCTCATCGGCTACGACGCCGCGGCCCGGCTGGCGAAGGAGGCCTACGAGTCGGGCGCCACCATCCGCCAGCTGTGCGAGCAGAAGAAGCTGCTGCCGCCCGAGCAGCTCAAGGTGGCGCTGGACCTGCTGGAGATGACCAAGCCCGGCCGCGGCGACGCCGCCGGCGGCTAGGCGGGCCGCACGCCATGGGCCGCCCACGGCCCGTGCCGTAGGCTGGGCGCCTCCCTGCTGGAGGCTGCCCCATGCGTCGTGTCCTGCTGCCCTCGCGCCCGGCCCTGCTGGGCCTGCTGGCGCTGCTGCTGTGCGTGGCCCCCGCGGCGCGTGCCCGCGGCGAGGAGCCCAAGCCGGCCCACCCGCGCGAGGTGCGCTCCACGGCCGCCATGCCCACCAGCGCCTGGCGCAAGGACGCCCCCGGCGCGCAGCCCGAGCGCGGCGACACGGCCGTGCTGCCGCTGATCTCCGACGTGGACAGCCTCAACCCCTACACCTCCTCGAGCGCCGACGCCTCCTACATCCAGGACATGGTCTTCCCGCGGCTGATGGAGGAGCAGGCCGACTACTACGACGGCCCGCCCTCGTTCACGCCGCAGGTGGCGCTGTCGTGGAAGCCGGGCGAGGACGGCCTCTCGTGGCGCTTCACGCTGCGCGAGTGCACGTGGAGCGACGGCGTGCCGATCACGGCCGACGACCTGCGCTTCTCCTGGGAGGCGGCGCGCCACCCCGGCGTGGGCTGGGTGTCGGCCTCGATCGTGGACTTCATCGCCGGCATCGAGGTGCACGGGCCGCGCGACGTGACGGTGCGCTACAGCGAGCGCTACCCCTACCAGCTGATGGACATCAACGACGTGCACATCCTGCCCAAGCACGTGTTCGGCAAGGTGCCCTTCGAGCAGTGGCAGAAGGTGGGCTCGTGGGAGGAGCAGGCGCGCACCAGCGGCGGTCCCTGGCTGCTGGAGCGCGTGGTGGCCAACCAGGAGGTGTCGCTGGTGCGCAACC
This sequence comes from Planctomycetia bacterium, assembly GCA_046094945.1. Classification (GTDB taxonomy): domain Bacteria; phylum Planctomycetota; class PLA2; order PLA2; family JAEUHO01; genus CAXQZU01. The sequence goes on from JBJTIJ010000362.1 coordinate 7,391, forward strand.
CGCGCTGGTGGGAGCCGGGCAAGCCCTATCTCGACCGCGTGGTGTGGAAGGTGCAGGGCAACATGGAGACCAACCTCAACGCCCTGCTGGCCGGCGACGTGGACACGATGCTGAGCGTGCTGCCCAAGGACGCCGGGCGCGTGCTGGCCGACGAGGACCTGCTGCTCTACACCTACGTGACGCGCGCCATGGGCTGGATCGGCTGGAACACGCGCAAGGCGCCCTTCGACGACGCGCGCGTGCGGCGTGCCATGACGCACGCCATCGACCGCGAGAACATCGTCGAGTCGATCTGGTACGGCTACGCGCAGGTGGCCGGGCCCATCGTGATCCGCTCGATGTGGGCCAGCGACCGCGGCATCGAGCCGCTGGAGTTCGACCCGGACGCCGCCGAGCGCCTGCTGGAGGAGGCGGGCTGGAAGCGCGGGGCGGACGGCATCCGCGCCCGCGACGGCCAGCGGCTCGCCTTCCCGCTGGTGACCAACGCCGGCAACGAGGTGCGCAAGAAGATCTGCGAGTACGTGCAGGCCAACCTGCGCGAGGTGGGCGTCGAGGTGGAGATCCGCCTGCAGGACTTCAACCAGATGAGCACGCAGCTCAAGAAGCACAACTTCGACGCCTACGTGGGCGGCATGAACTTCGCCACCAAGGTGGACGGCAAGCCCATCTTCCACAGCAGCGCGGCCGACGGGCGCTTCAACTACGTCGACTTCCGCGACGCGCGCGTGGACGCCATCATCGACCAGGCGCGCCTGATGTCGGACAAGGAGGCCGCGCGCCCGCTGTGGGCCGAGATGCAGCGCATCTTCCACGAGCAGCAGCCCTACACGCCGCTCTACGAGCCGCGCGGGCTGGTGGCGGTGCACAAGCGCTTCCGCAACGTGAACGTGACCTCGCTGCGCCCCACCCACAACCTGCACGAGTGGTGGGTGCCCAAGGCCGAGCAGAAGGTCAGGTAGCGGGCGCCCGCAGGCCCCCGGGACGACAGCCCACGCGTGATCGCCTACCTCGCCCGCCGCCTGCTCACGGGCCTGCTGATCGTGTGGGGCGTCTACACGCTCACCTTCCTGGCGGTGAACCTCGCCCCCGGCGACCCATTCACGGCCAAGGAGAGCGCCAAGATCCAGGAGGAGGACCTGCAGCGCCTGCGCGCGCTGTGGGGCTACGACCGCCCGGTGCTGGAGCGCTACCTGCTGCACCTGCGCAAGATGTTCTGGCGCGATGCGGAGTGGCTGGAGGCCGAGGGCGGCGGGCTGGCGCTGGAGGTGCGCGGCGAGGGCGGCCGCAACGTGCTGCGCGCACGCGTGCAGGCGCCGCCGGCCACGCTGCTGCTGCAGGCCACGCAGCAGAGCCGCCAGGAGTCGGGCGCGCAGGACGTGCGCCTCGTGCGCGCGCCCGACGGCAGCTACGCGCCCCAGCCCATCGTGCGCGGCCGCTACCTGGTGGGCACGCGCTTCCTGCAGGTGGGGGAGGCGGCGGCGCTGGTGGACGCGCAGGGCCTGCGCCTGGAGGTGGCGGGCGGCGAGGTGCGGGCGCGCCCGGCGCGCAGCACGCCGCCGGCCGTGCTCGTGCTGTCCGGGGCGGGCGGCGCGCGCGTCGAGGTGCCGGCCGGGCCCGGCGGGGGCTACGGCCCCGTGGCGCTGGCGGCCGACGCGTGGTCGTGGCAGGACGAGGCCACGGCGGTGCCGGTCACCTTCTCGGTGCCCGAGGCGCCGCTGGAGGAGGGCGGCCTGGGCTTCAACCTCGGCGTCTCCATCCAGCACAAGAAGCCGGTCTTCGAGCACCTGCGCCAGCCGCTGCTCAACACGCTGCTGCTGGCCACGGCCGCGCTGGTGCTGCAGTTCGCCGCGGGCGTGGCGCTGGGCGTGTTCTCGGCCGTGCGCCGCGGCGGCTGGCTGGACCGCAGCCTCACGCTGGGCTCGCTGTTCGTCTACTCGATGCCCGTGTTCTGGCTGGCCGTCATGCTGCAGCTGCTCTTCGCCGTGCGCCTGGGCTGGCTGCCGGTGGCCGGCATGCACGACGAGGGCGAGGGCGGCCTGCTCGACCTGCTGCAGCACATGCTGATGCCCGTCTTCGTGCTGGGGCTGGGCGGCGCGGCCGCCACGGCGCGCTACCAGCGCAGCGCCATGCTGGAGGTGATGAGCCAGGACTACGTGCGCACGGCGCGCGCCAAGGGCCTGGCCGAGCGCAGCGTGGTGTGGCGCCATGCGCTGCGCAACGCGCTCATGCCCACCATCACGCTGCTGGGGCTCTCGCTGCCCTTCCTCGTCAGCGGCTCGGTGATCACCGAGCAGATCTTCTCGTGGCCGGGCATGGGCCGCGAGGCCATCCTGGCCATCGCCAACCGCGACGTGTTCATCGTCACGGGCGTGACGCTGGTGGCCACCGTGATGGTGGTGGTGGGCAGCATCCTGGCCGACCTGCTCTACGCCCTCGTCGACCCGCGCGTGAGGATCGAGTGAGGCCGCGCCTGCACGAGTCGCTGCTGCCCGGCTGGGGGCACCTGCGCCGGCGTGCCGGCGGGGCCTGGCGCCCGTTGCTGTTCCTGGCCCTGTGGCTGGGCGTGCTGCTGGGCCGGCGCGAGCGGCTGGGCGAGCTGTGGGGCACGTGGTCGGCCGAGAACGTGGTGGCCTTCGCCTTCCTGGCGCTCTACCCCGTGCTGCTGGTGGCGGCCACGCACGCCAACCTCGTCGAGCGCGTCGTGCCGCGCCCGCGCGAGGGCATGGGCACGTGGGGGCTGGCGTGGCGCGACTTCAAGCGGCGCAAGGCGGGCACGTGGGGCCTGACGCTGCTGGCCCTGCTCTACATGGTGGTGTTCCTCGCGCCCGTGCTGGCGCCCTACGACCCCGATGCGCAGCCGGCGCGCGACACCATCGTGGTGCAGGCCCTGCCGCCGGGCAGCCGCGTGCTGGTGCTGGGCGACACCAAGCGCGGCGAGCGCCTGTGCCTGGGCTGGCGCGTGGAGGGCGAGAAGCTGGTGCTGGACCGCGGCCCGCGCGCCACGGCCGAGAACGAGGTGCGCCTCAAGGACCTGGGCGAGCCGCGGCGCGGCTGGTCGCGCCGGGCGCACACGGTGCAGGTCGTCTCGATCGCGGGGCGCGTGGTGCCCTACCGCGAGGAGGCCTACCTGGTGGGCCCCGACCCCAACGGCCGCGACCTGCTCTCGCGGCTGGTCTACGGCAGCCGCATCTCGCTCTCGATCGGCTTCCTGGCCATGGCGCTGGCCGTGGGGCTGGGCATCCTGTTCGGCGCGCTGGCGGGCTACCTGGGCGGCTGGGTGGACATGCTCACGATGCGCTTCACCGACATCCTGATGGCCTTCCCGCGCCTGCTGCTGCTGATGCTGATCATCACCGTCTACGAGGGCGCCGGCATCTGGACCGTGGTGCTGGTGCTGGGCCTGACGGGCTGGAAGGGCGTGGCGCGCCTGGTGCGCGCCGAGTTCCTGCGCCTCAAGGCGCTGGACTACGCCACGGCGGCGCGCGCGCTGGGCTTCGCGCGCCCGCGCATCATGTTCCGCCACCTGCTGCCCAACGCCATGGCGCCGGTGATCGTGTCGGCCACGCTGCGCGTGGGCGAGACCATCCTCGTGGAGGCGGCGCTCTCCTTCCTGGCGCTGGGCGTGAAGCCGCCCACGGCCACGTGGGGCAACATCGTCGACGACGGGCGCAGCGTGCTGGCCACGGCGGCCTTCATCGCCACCTTCCCCGGCCTGTGCATCGTGGTGGCCGTGGTGTGCTTCAATCTCGTGGGCGACGCCCTGCGCGACGCGCTCGACCCGCGCCAGCGCGCCTAGCCTGCCCAGCGCGCCTGCTTGCCCAGTGCGCCTGCGTGCCCGGCGCGCCTGCTTGCCCAGCGCGTGGTGCGCACCTGCGGGCGCCGGCAGGGCCGGGCAGCGCGGCCCCGTGATCCCCGCCCGCAGGAGCGTGCGGCTGCCCTGTTGAGGCGGGGGGGCCGGGAGGGTAGGGTCACGGCCCGTGACGCGCTCCCGCCTCCCCGCCCGCGGCCCGCTGCTGGCCGTGGTGGCGGGCCTGCTGCGGGGCCGGCTGGTGGTGATGGCCGGCCTGCTGGCCGGCTGCGGCGACGACCCCTACCCGGGCCAGCCCGACGAGGGCACGCTGCACATGCCGCTCGTGGCCGAGATGAAGGGCTTCGACCCCACGCAGGCCGACGAGGAGATCGCCAACATCTGCGTGTTCAACTTCTTTGACACGCTCTACGAGTACCACCACCTCAAGCGGCCCTTCGAGCTGGTGCCCTGCCTGGCCGAGTCGATGCCCGAGGTGAGCGCGGACGGCAAGACCGTCACGGTGCGGCTCAAGCGCGGCGTGCGCTACCACGACAACCCCTGCTTTGCCGCCACGGGCGGCAAGGGCCGCGAGATGGTGGCCTCGGACGTGGTGTTCTGCGTCAAGCGCCTGATGGACGCGCACGTGCACTCGCCCGGCACGTGGGTGCTCGAGGGCCGCATCGAGGGGCTGGACGACTTCATGGCGGCCAGCGAGAAGGCGCAGGGGCCGCACGACGCCGGGGCCTACCCGCCGGAGAAGGGCTACCCCGAGGTGGCGGGCCTGGCGGCCCCCGACCCCTACACCGTCGTGTTCCGCCTCGTCGAGCCCTACCGCGAGTTCACGTGGGTGCTGGCGATGGCCTACCTGAGCGTCTACCCGCCCGAGGCGGTGCAGCACTGGGGCCGGGCCTTCCGCGAGCACCCGGTGAGCACCGGGCCCTACCTGCTGGCGCAGTACGACCGCGCCCAGCGCATGGTGCTGGCGAGGAACCCGGGCTACCGCGACGACCGCTACCCCAGCGAGGGCGCGCCCGGCGACGCCGGGCGCGGCCGGCTGCTGCACGCGGGCCAGCGCCTGCCGCTCAACGAGCGGGTGATCGCCACGGTGATCAAGGAAGACACGCCGCTGTGGCTGTACTTCTGCTCGGGCCACCTCGACCGGGCCGGCATCCCCAAGGACAACTTCGACGCGGCCATCGACAGCCGCACCGAGCAGCTCAAGGGCCAGCTCTCCGAGCGTGGCGTGCGGCTGGAGCGCGACCCGCGGCTGGACATCGTCTACGACTGCTTCAACTTCGACGACCCCGTGCTGGGCACGGCCGCCGGCGAGCGCGGCCGCGCGCTGCGCCGCGCGATGAGCCTGGCGGTGGACGAGGAGTGGGCGCGCATCCACCTCTACAACCGGCGCGTGACGCGCGTGGACGGCGTGCTGCTGCAGGAGTTCCCCGAGCACGACCCGGCCTTCCTCAACCCGTGGAAGCGCGCGCCCGGCGAGAGCATGGACCAGGCGCGCGAGCGGGCGCGCAAGATCCTGGCCGACGCCGGGCTGGGCGTGGGCGCGCCGCTGCCCAAGATCACCATGGACGTGGGCGACTCGAGCACCGAGGAACAGTTCTTCGTGGCCTTCCAGACCGACATGAAGGCGCTGGGGCTGGAGGTGAGCCCCTACAAGGCGCAGTGGCAGGAGATGCTGCGCCGCCAGCGCGAGTCGAAGTACCAGATGACCGGCCTGGCCTGGGCGGCCGACTATCCCGAGGCGCAGAACTTCCTGCAGCTGTTCTACGGCAAGAACCGCAGCCCCGGCCCCAACAGCAGCAACTACGCCAACCCGGCCTTCGACGCGCTCTACGAGCAGGCGCTGGGCATGGAGCCCGGCGCCGAGCGCACGCGCCTCTACCGCGAGATGCAGCGCATCATCGTGGACGACGCGGTGTGGATCTTCCGCTACCGCCCCGAGCAGTGGTCGCTGCTCCAGCCGTGGCACACGGGCTTCCGCTTCAACACCTTCTCGTCCAAGGCCTGGAAGTACGCCCACGTCGACAGCGCACGGCGCCGCGACCTGCAGGCGCAGTGGAACCCGGTGGCCTGGCTGCCCAGCCTCGTGGCGCTGGGCGCGCTGGGCCTGCTGGTGGGCCTCACGCTCCTGTCGGCACGCCGGCAGGTGAAGGGCTGGTAGGCCGGCATGGGCACCTACATCCTGCGCCGCCTGCTGCACGCCGTGCCCGTCCTGCTGGGCGTGACGCTGGTCACCTTCCTGCTCTTCCACGTGGTGTGCGGCGACCCGGCCGTGGTGCTGGTGGGGGGCAAGAAGGTGACGGCCGAGAAGATCGAGGCCGAGCGCCGGCGCCTGGGCACCGACCGCCCGCTGCACGAGCAGTACGCCTCGTTCCTGGGCGAGGTGGCGCGCCTGGACTTCGGCACCTCGTGGAAGCTGCAGAAGGACCGCCCGGTGCTGGAGATGCTGGGCGAGGGCGTGATGCCCAGCCTGGCGCTGGCGCTGCCCGCCTTCCTGCTCTCGCTGGCCATCTCGCTGTCGCTGTCGCTGTTCTGCGCCTACTACCGCGGCAGCGTGGCCGACGTGAGCACGGTGGTGGCCACGGTGGCGATGATGAGCGTGCCGGCGCTCTCCTACATCGTGTTCGGGCAGTACTGGCTGGCCCACCAGTGGCACATGTTCCCGGTGTTCGGCTTCCAGCCCGGCCTGGCCGGCCTGGCCTCGCTGGGCCTGCCCATCCTGATCTGGGTGCTGCTCTCGCTGGGCAGCGAGATCCGCTTCTACCGCAGCGTGATGCTGGAGGAGATGCGCAAGGACTACGTGCGCACCGCCGCCGCCAAGGGCCTGGGCACCGGGCGCATCCTCTTCAAGCACGTGCTCAAGAACGGCATGATCCCGGTCATCACGCGCGTGATCGTGACCATCCCCTTCCTGATGCTGGGCTCGCTGCTGCTGGAGCGCTTCTTCGGCATCCCCGGGCTGGGCTCGATCACGGTGGACGCCGTGTTCCAGAGCGACCTGCCGGTGATCAAGGCCGTGGTGGTGCTGTCCTCGCTGCTGCTGGTGGTGTTCAACCTGCTCACCGACATCTGCTATGCGCTGGTCGACCCGCGCGTGAGGCTCAAGTGAGCGGCGCCTACGCCCAGCCCCTGCCCGACCGCCGCCGCGGGCGCGTGCTGTGCGTGCTGGCCCGCATCGTGTCGTGGCCGCTCACGCTGCTGTTCGTGCTGGGCGCGCTGGGCTGGCGCCTGCTGGCCGTGCTGGGCCGCCTGCTGCGCCACGGCCTGCACCCCGAGCGCGGCGCCGGCGAGGGCCTGCGCCGGGTGGGGGCCACCCTGCGGCAGGGCCTGCGCTACCTCGCCTTCGCCAGCGACGAGATGCCGCGCTGGGACGGCAGCGTGCGCGCCCCCGACGAGTCGCCCGGGCCCTGGCACGAGGCGCGCCGGCGCATCGCGCGCAGCCGCGTGGCGCTGCTGGCCTGGATGGGGCTGGGGCTCTACCTGATGGTGGGCATCGCGGCGCAGGCCGGCTGGATCGCCTCCGGCTACGACGTGGCCGACAAGTCGCAGGTGTACGTGGCGCCGGGCTGGTTCTCGGGGCCCTACTTCTTCGGCAGCGACTACATCGGCCACAGCGTGGGCAAGCTGGCCCTGCGCGGCACGGCCGTGGCGCTGTGGATCGGCATCCTGTCGGCCGTGGTGTCGTGCGTGATCGGCACGGTGCTGGGCGCGCTGGCCGGCTACTTCGGCCGCTGGGTGGACGACGCGGTGGTGTGGCTCTACACCACGCTGGAGAGCGTGCCCGAGATGCTGCTGGTGCTGGCGGCGGCCTACGTGGTGAACGCCAACCAGGGCTGGCGCGAGGCCTACGAGGCCTCGTTCATGGCCGAGAGCCTGGGCCTCTCGCTGGGCCTGTTCACCATCGTGGCCGTGATCGGGCTGGTGTCGTGGACGGGCGTGTGCCGGCAGGTGCGCGGCGAGTTCATCCGCGAGCGCGACCTCGACTACGTCACGGCGGCCCGCGCGCTGGGCGTGCCCACGCGGCGCATCATCTTCCGCCATGTGCTGCCCAACGTGATGCACCTGGTGCTGATCTCCTTCAGCCTGCTGTTCATCGGCGCCATCAAGTACGAGGTGGTGCTCACCTTCCTGGGCGTGGGGGTGGAGCCCGGCGAGGCCTCGTGGGGGCGCATGATCGAGCAGTCCAAGCTCGAGCTGCTCAGCGAGCCGCCGCGCTGGTGGCAGCTGACGGCGGCCACCGGCATGCTCTTCGGGCTGGTGCTGTGCGTGAACCTGTTCGTGGACGCGCTGCGCGACGCCCTCGACCCGCGCATGAAGGACGCCTAGGCCGGCCGCGCGCGGGGCCGGCGCCGGCCGGGCAGGGCCGGCCGGCAGGGCCGGCGGGCTGCCGCGTGGGGCCGCAGGCTCCACGGGTGGGCGGGCTGGCGCCGCGGCGGGTTGCGGCGCGGGCCGTGGCTCGGCTGGCGGCTTGGCGCGCGGTGAGGGGTGCCAGGGTGGCTGCCGGGCGCTAGGGGCCGCGCCCGGCGCGGGCGGATGCCGCGCCGGGGGGCGGGCTGGCGGGCGGGCGCC
>JBJTIJ010000363.1:0-2579 GCA_046094945.1 Planctomycetia bacterium
AACTTCTGGCCCATCGAGAGCCGCGACGAGAGCGAGCGCGTGACGCGCGCCTGCGTGTACGCCACGGGCAAGACCAAGGTGGCCAAGGTCTACACGGTGCGCGAGAACGTGTGGGCGGCCATCGAGATCTTCTGCCCCGACCTGGAATCCTTCCGCGCGGTGTTCCCCCGCTGCATGGGGGCGCTGCGCGCCTCGGTGCACAACTTCCGCGACTACATGACGCTGGGCCAGGAGGCCGAGAGCTCGGCCAACCTGCTGCCGTCGCTGCCGGACGTGGCCGCGTCCGCTGCGGAGGAGCACGCGGCTGCCGAGCAGCGCGCCGCCGCGGAGGAGCAGGGCGCCGCTGGGCAGCAGGGCTCCTCTGGGCAGCAGGGCGCTGAGCAGGGCGACACGGCGCCTGCGCAGGAGGCCCCCGGCACGGCGCAGGCCCCCGGCACGCACCAGGCACCCGGCACGACCGGCGATGCCTCGCCGCCGCCTGGCCCGGACGCCGAGGCCACCCCGCCGGCCGAGGGCGACCCGCAGGCCTGAGCACTCCTCGCGCGCGCCGCCGCAGCGGCTGGGCGCGTCGTCGCTGCCTGCGGTCGCGGCGCACGTGGCTGCGCGCGAGCCGGCCACCTGTGCACCAGCCGGCTGCGAGAACGTGGTGGCCGGCTGCCAGAAAGTGGTGGCCGGCTGCCAGAAAGTGGAGGTGCCGCCCGGAATTGAACCGGGATAGACGGATTTGCAATCCGTTGCCTAGCCATTCGGCCACGGCACCAACGCGGCCCGCATTGAAGCAGGAAGCAGGTGCCGGGCAAGCGGGGGCGGCGAGCCGTGGTGGGGCGCGCCGCGGTACAGTCCGCCGGCCGCGCGCAGCTGGGCGAGTGGCGGAACGGCAGACGCAGGGGTCTTAAAAGCCCCGGGGCGCAAGCCCACTTGAGGGTTCGACTCCCTCCTCGCCCACCACATCCCGCGCGCGGCGCTGCCCGGGACGCACCCGCTCGGTGCACCCGCAGTGCACCCGCAGTGCACCCGCAGTGCATCCGCGGTGCATCCGCGGTGCATCCGCGGTGCGGCGTCTCGCTGCCCCGGGTCGCGGGGCCCGCTCAGCGCGCCCCGGATGCGTCGGAGGGCACGGCCTCGGCCGCTCCGCCGGCCAGCAACACCTGCACGACGAGGGCCTGCGCGGCGCCGGGCGAGGCCGCGCGCAGCGCCACCGCCGGCAGCGCCTGGAGTAGCTCGAGCGTGGCCTCGGGGCTCTCGCCACGGGCGCGCGCCAGCACGCCCACCACGCGCGCCGGCGTGTCGCCCAGCGACAGCACGCGGACGTCTTGGCGCGGCAGGCTGCGCGTGGGCGGCCTGCCCGTGGGGCGCAGCGTCACGCGCGCGCCGGCGGCGACGAGCGAGGCCTGCGCCGGCGCGGCCTCGCCTGCCGCGAGCGACTCGAGCACAACCACGGGCGCGCGCGCGGCCAGCTGCTTGCACTGCAGCAGCGACCGGCCCGTGAGGGCGCGCAGGGCGCGCACCAGCTGGGCTCCCGCGCCGGCCTCCAGCAGCACGTCCTGGCCCGCCGCGTCCCCTGCCGCCTCCAGCACCAGATGCAGGCGCGAGGCGAGGCCGCCGGGGTCGGAGAAAGGCACGGGCATCCCGTCGGCCTCGAGGGTCCACAGCGCCCAGCCCGCGTCGAGGTCGAGCAGCACCAGCGCCTCGCCCGCTGCGTGGCGCACGCGCAGGGCCTGGCGCGGGGCCCAGCCGGCAGCGAAGTCGGCATCGAGGTCGTGCCCGGCGCGCAGCTGCGCCAGGAAGGCCTGCCGCGCCGCCGGCCGCTGCAGCACCACGCGCTGGCGCACGCTGTGCGCGAGGCGCGCGCGCAGGTCGGGCGTCGTGCCCGCGGGCGCAACGCCGGCGTCACGCCAGGCCTCGGGGTCCAGCCCCAGCACCTCCACCACCTCGGCCTGCTGCCAGGCGGCGGCCGGGCCGGGCGCGCCTTGCGCTGTGGCGCGCGCCTGCCAGGGGCCGCGGTCGCGCGGCACGCGCGCGGCGTCCAGCAGCGCGTCCAGGCGGGCCTGCAGCCCGGCGGGATCGCCCAAGTCCACGCGCAAGGGCTCGGCCACGCCCTCCTCGAGCAGCACCGCGGCGCCGCAGGCGAAGCACAGGTGCAGCACCACGCAGCGCCCGCCGTGGCGTGCGCGCAGCGCATGGCGGGGGTCATAGCACTCGGCCGGCGTCCCTGGCGCGGCCAGTGCGGCCTCGAGCGCGGCCAGCAGGGCGTGACGCGCGCCGGCCTCCTCCACCCGCACGCACCCGTGGATGCCATCGGCCTCGGCCGCGGCGGCCTGCCAGGCCGCCAGGGCGGGTCCCGTGCCGCCCGCGCGCGGGTCACGGTGCACGTCCGGGTCCAGCGCCAGCAACTCGAGCTGCGGCGCCTGCTGCAGCACCTCCCAGGCGCCCGGCGTGAGCGAGGCGGGTGCACCGCAGGCCGGCAGCAGCGGCAGCGCCAGCACCACGAGGCAGGCGAGCACCCACGGCGAGCGCAGCCATGACGAGGAAAAGCGGATGCGCTTCACGCAGGCTCCCGCCCGCGCGCGGCACGCGGG
>JBJTIJ010000364.1:0-5577 GCA_046094945.1 Planctomycetia bacterium
CACGCGGGGTGGGGGCGGGCCCGCCCTGGCCGGGCCGGGAGGTTGCCTTTTTCCGACGCCAGCTGCCGCGCAAGGACATCTTCTTCACGCACATGGAGGCCTCGGCCGGCAAGGCCGTCGAGATCGCCAAGGCCTACCGCGACCTGGTGAAGAACCCGGCCGAGGTCAAGGCGCGCGTGGAGGCCATCCGCGCCATCGAGAGCCAGGCCGACGAGCACCTGCACCAGGTGCTGCTCGAGCTGCAGCGCACCTTCATCACGCCGCTGGACCGCAACGAGATCAGCACCATCTGCCGGCGCCTGGACGACATCATCGACCTCGTCGAGGGCGCGGCGCAGCGCATGCTGCACTACGAGCTGCACACCACCACCGTGCCGCTGCAGGCGCTGGTGGACGTGCTCGTCGAGCTCACCGAGATCGTGCGCGACGCCGTGGCCAGCCTCGACAACCTCAAGGACGCCGACGGCCTGCGCCAGAAGCTGATCCAGATCCACACGCTGGAGAACAAGGCCGACAGCATCCTGCGCCCGGCCATCGGCGACCTGTTCCGCAACATGCAGGACGCGCGCGACATCATCAAGTGGAAGGAGGTCTACGAGCACCTCGAGACCGCCACCGACCGCTGCGAGGACGTGGCCGACCAGATCGAGAACATCCTGCTCGAGTACGCCTAGCCCGCCCCTCCCCGGGAGCCCGAGCGCATGCTCACGCTGGTCGTCATCATCATCGCGCTGGCGCTGCTGTTCGACTTCGTCAACGGCATGAACGACGCGGCGAACTCGATCGCCACCGTCGTCTCCACGCGCGTGCTCACGCCCAGGCAGGCGGTGGCCTGGGCCGCCTTCTGGAACGCGGCCGCGATGGTGTTCGTGGGCACGGCCGTGGCCAAGACCGTCTCCAGCGTGGTGCCGGCGGCGCAGGCCGACCTCTCGCTGGTGCTCTCGGGCCTGCTGGGCGCCATCGTCTGGGCCCATGGCTGCACCATGGCCGGCCTGCCGATCAGCGTCAGCCACTCGCTCATGGGCGGCCTCGTGGGCGCCGGCTGGGCCGCCCAGGGCTGGGGCGCGATCAACGTGGCCAAGCTCGAGCCCACGCTGTGGTTCATCCTGCTGGCGCCGCTGATCGGCATGCTGGTGGGCGCCGTGATGATGATGCTCACCTACTGGCTGTTCCGCAACAGCACGCCGCGGCGCGTCGACCGGCTGGCGCGCGTGGGCCAGCTGGTGTCGTCGGCGGCCTTCAGCCTGGGCCACGGCAGCAACGACGCGCAGAAGGTGATGGGCATCATCACCGCCGCGCTGGTGGCCGGCGGCATCCAGACGGTGGGGCCCTCGGGCGTGCCCGACGTGCAGCTGTGGGTGGTGATCGCCGCGCACACGGCCATCGGCCTGGGCACGCTGCTGGGCGGCTGGAAGGTGATCCAGACCATGGGCAGCAAGCTCACCAAGCTGCGGCCCGAGCAGGGCTTCTGCGCCGAGGTCTCCGGCAGCCTCGTCCTGCTGTGGACGGCCCACTCGGGCATCCCGGTCAGCACCACGCACAGCATCACCGGCAGCATCATGGGCACCGGCGTGGTCAAGCGCATGCGCTCGGTGCGCTGGGAGGTGGCCAAGAAGATCCTGTGGGCCTGGGTGCTCACGATCCCGGCCGCCGGCCTGATGGGGGCCCTGGCCTACTGGGCTTGCCAGGCGGTGGGCCTGCAGGGCATCGCCACGCGCTAGGGCCGGGCCCGGGCGGGCCCCGTGCGGCCTGCGTGGCGCCTGCGTGCGGCTTGCGCGGCCGCCAGCCCGCTGCCGGTCCCGCGCAGCCGGTGCCGCGCCGGCCGCGCAAGGCCCCCTCGCGCAATCCGGGGCGGGGGAGGGCCGACCCGTACAATCCGCCGCCGGCACCCGGACGGGGTGCCCGGGACCGCGTGTCCCGCCCTCCCGCGAGGCACCCTCCCATGCCCGAGAGCTCCACGGCCAGCGCGCAGGAGACCATCGTCAACCGCCTGAGCATCCAGGTGGCGACGGTCAACGGCTCCGGCAGCCAGACGGCCAACAACACCCTGCTGCGCTCCATCTTCCAGATGGGCGTGCCGGTGTCGGGCAAGAACCTGTTCCCCAGCAACATCGCGGGCCTGCCCACCTGGTTCACGATCCGCGCCAACGCCGACGGCTACATCGCCCGGCGGCGCGAGATCGACGTCATGGTGTGCATGAACCCGGCCACCGTCGAGCAGGACGTGCGCGGCGTGCCGGCCGGCGCGACCGTCATCTGCGACGACACGATCCTCAAGGAGCACCCGCGCAAGGACGTCACCTTCCTCGCGCTGCCCTTCCAGGCCATCGTGCGCGACTGCTGCCCGAAGGTCGACCTGCGCAAGCTGGTCGTGAACATGGTCTACGTGGGCGTGCTGGCCGAGATGCTGGGCATCGAGGTGGCCGAGGTGGAGAAGGCGCTGCAGAAGGCCTTCCGCACCAAGCCCAAGGCACTCGAGCTCAACCTCGCCGCCGTGCTGGCCGGCGTGAAGCACGCCCGCGAGAACGTCACGCACCGCCCGCGCTTCCAGGTGCGGCGCATGGACAAGACGGCCGGCAAGGTGCTGGTGGACGGCAACACGGCCTGCGCCGTGGGCGCGCTGTTCGGCGGCGCCACCGTGCTGGCCTGGTACCCGATCACGCCCTCCTCGAGCCTGGCCGAGGCCTTCAACGACCTGGCCGACCGCTACCGCCGCGATGCCGACGGCAAGGCCACCTACGCGGTGGTGCAGGCCGAGGACGAGCTGGCCTCCATCGGCATGGTGGTGGGCGCCGGCTGGGGCGGCGCGCGCGCCTTCACCACCACCAGCGGCCCGGGCATCAGCCTGATGGCCGAGTTCGTGGGCCTGTCCTACTACGCCGAGGTGCCGGGCGTCATCATGAACGTGCAGCGCACGGGCCCCAGCACGGGACTGCCCACGCGCACCATGCAGGGCGACGTGCTCAAGGCGGCGCTGCTCAGCCACGGCGACTGCAAGCACCCCTGCCTCTACCCCGCCGACATCGGCGAGGCCTACGAGATGGCGGCGCAGTCCTTCGACCTCGCCGAGCGGCTGCAGACGATGGTCTTCCTGATGAGCGACCTCGACCTGGGCATGAACCTGTGGATGGCCGACCCGTGGCAGTACCCCACGAAGGCCCACGACCGCGGCAAGGTGCTCGACGAGGCCGGCCTCAAGGCCATGCAGGACTGGGGCCGCTACAAGGACGTGGACGGCGACGGCATCCCGTACCGCTCGCTGCCCGGCACGCCCGGCGGCCTGGGCGCCTACTTCACGCGCGGCAGCGGCCACGACGAGCACGCGCGCTACACCGAGGACGGCGGCGCCTACGTGCGCAACATGGACCGCCTCACGCGCAAGCTGGAGACGGCCCGCACGCTGGTGCCGGCGCCGGTCTCCGACGGCAAGGGCGCCAAGGTGGGCATCCTGGCCTACGGCACGACGCACCACGCGGTGGTCGAGTCGCGCGACCAGCTGCGCGCCGAGCTGGGCCTGTCCACCGACTACCTGCGCCTGCGCGCCTTCCCCTTCCACCCCTCGGTGCGCGACTGGATCGCGGCGCACGAGCGCGTGTACGTGGTGGAGCAGAACCGCGACGCCCAGATGCTGCAGCTGCTGCGCATGGAGTGGCCCGAGCTGGCCGCCCGCTGCACCAGCGTGCTGCACTACGACGGACTGCCGGTGGACGCGCGCAGCGTGACCGAGCAGGTGGCCCAGCACGAGAAGCAGCCCACGACGGCGAAGGGAGGTGCGAAGTGAGCACGCAAGGTCCCGCCACGGCCCAGCCCGCGCCCAGCGGCAACACCAACCGCATCGGCCTGACGGTGGCCGACTACAAGGGCCTGCCCAGCACGCTGTGCAAGGGCTGCGGCCACGACGTCATCACCAACGCCATCACCTCGGCCTTCCACGAGATGGGCGTCGAGCCGCATCGCGTGGCGAAGATGTCGGGCATCGGCTGCTCGTCGAAGACGACGGCCTACTTCCTCAGCCGCGGCTGGGGCTTCAACGCCGTGCACGGCCGCATGCCCTCGGTGGCCACGGGCGCGGTGATGGCCAACCGCAAGCTGGTGGCCATCGGCGTGTCGGGCGACGGCGACACGGCCTCGATCGGCATGGGCCAGTTCGTGCACCTCGGGCGCCGCAACGTGCCGATCGTCTACGTGGTCGAGAACAACGGCGTCTACGGCCTCACCAAGGGCCAGTTCAGCGCCACGGCCGACCAGGGCAGCAAGCTCAAGAGCGGCGAGGTCAACGACCTGCCGCCGGTGGACCTGTGCACCATGGCCATCAACCTCGGCTGCGGCTTCGTGGCGCGCTCGTTCTCGGCCGACCGCAAGCAGCTGGTGGCGCTGCTCAAGGCCGCCATCGCCTACGACGGCACGGCGGTGCTGGACGTGATGAGCCCCTGCGTGACCTTCAACAACCACGAGGGCAGCACCAAGTCGTACGACTACGGCCGCGACCACCAGGGCCCCATCCACGAGCTGGGCTTCGTGCCCGCGTGGGAGGCGCCGGACGTGGCCTTCGACGACAACGCCTCGATCCGCGTGCCGCTGCCCGACGGGGCCTCGGTGGTGGTGCGGCGCGTGGACAAGGGCCACGACCCGCGCGACAAGGCCGGCGCGCTGAAGATCCTGCGCGAGACGGACACGTCCAAGGAGTTCCTGACGGGGCTCTTCTACCTCGAGCCGGGCAAGCCCTCGCTGCACGGCCTGCTGCACACGGTGGAGCAGCCGCTGGGCACGCTGCCGATGGAGCGCGTGCGCCCGCCGGCCAGCGCCCTGCAGGAGATCGTCGACTCGCTGCGCTGAGCGCACGGGCGGGCAGGTGCGGGTAGCGTAGGGGCTTCCCCCGGGAGGCCTGCCATGCGTCGCCTGCTGACCGCCTTGCTCCTGCTCTCGATGCTGGGCCTGGGCGCCTCGTGCGGCGGCGGGGGCGGCGGCGATGCACCGCCGTGCACCAAGCCGGGCACGCTGCGCACGCTGGCCGTGCAGGGCCAGCCGGCGCCCGGCACGGCCGGCGCCTACGGCGCCTTCAACGTGGGCCTGCCGATGGACTGCGCGCCCGGGGGCTGGTCGGCCTTCGTGGTGGGCACCACCGATGCGACCCGCACGCAGGCCCTCTTCGTGGCCCAGCCCGACGGCAGCGTGCTGCTGGCCTGGCACGTGGGCGAGGCCGTGCCGGCCGGGCTGCCCGGTGGCGGGACGATCACCAGCCTGCAGGCCCTGCGCATCAATGGCAGCGGGCAGCTGGTGGCGCTGGCCACCCTCACGGGCAACACGAACAGCGTCGCCTACGCGCTGCTCGCGGCCACGGTGAGCGGCGGCGCCGTGGGCGCCAAGGGCGTGGTGCTGCTCGACCGGCAGGACACCACCTCCAGCGGCAGCTCGGGGCTGGTGGCCGCCATCGACACCTCGCGCCTGTGGCTGCTGGCCGACGGCCGCGTGTGCGTGGGGGGCACGACCAGTGACCTCACCGAGGCCGTGTGGCTGGTGAACCTCGACGGCTCGGCGCTGCAGTCGCTGGTGGCCACGGGCGACTCGCTGCCCGAC
>JBJTIJ010000365.1:0-8704 GCA_046094945.1 Planctomycetia bacterium
CGTGCCGGCCTGCGCCACGTTGCGCGGGAAGCCGTCCAGTACGCCAAGCTCACCCGCGGCCGGCGCGTGTACGGCGGCCAGAAGCACTTCCTGCCCATCAAGGTGAACCAGGCCGGCGTGATGCCGGTGATCTTCAGCAGCGCCCTGCTCAGCTTCCCGCAGATGCTGGGCAACAGCCTCGGCTGGGCGTGGCTCTCGGGCAGCTTCCAGCAGGGCGCGTGGGTCTACACGGTGCTGGACATCGGCCTGATCTACTTCTTCGCCTTCTTCTGGACCTCGATGATGTTCAACCCGGCGGAGATGTCGAAGAACATGAAGGAGCACGGCTCCTTCATCCCCGGCATCCGGCCCGGCAAGAAGACGGCCGAGTTCCTCGAGCGCGTCATGACGCGCATCACGCTGGCCGGCGCGACCTTCCTGTGCATCATCGCGCTCATCCCGCAGCGGCTGGCGCTGATGGTGGCGCCCAACGAGTTCCAGATCGCGGCCTTCCTCGGCGGCACCTCGATCCTGATCGTGGTGAGCGTGGCCATCGAGCTGGTGGACAAGCTCAACAGCGCGCTGCTGCAGCGTGACTACGAGGGCTTCTTCGGCAGCGGCGCGGCCCGGAAGAAGGCTTGAGCGTGGTGCGCGCCGTCCTCCTCGGCCCGCCCGGCTGCGGCAAGGGCACCCAGGCGACGCGTGCCTGCAAGGCGCGCGGCCTGCTGCACCTGTCGACGGGCGACCTGCTGCGCGCCGCCGTGCGCGACGGCACGCCGCTGGGGGTCAAGGCGCAAGGCTTCATGGACCGCGGCGAGCTGGTGCCCGACGACCTGGTCTTCGCCCTGCTGCGCGAGCGCCTGCGCTCGCCGGCCGCGGGTGCGGGCTTCTTGCTGGACGGCTTCCCGCGCAACGTGGCGCAGGCCGGCACGCTGGACCTCGAGCTGGGGGCCGCGGGCATCACGCGCGTGGTGCACATGCGCCTGGACGACGAGGAGATCGTGCGCCGCCTGCTGGGCCGGGGCCGGCCGGACGACAACGAGCCCGTGATCCGCAACCGGCTCAAGGTCTACCGCGCCGAGACGGCGCCGCTCATCGACTTCTACGACCGGCGCGGCCTGCTGGTGACCATCGACGCGCACGGCGCGCTCGAGGCCGTGGCTGCGCGCATCGACGACGTGCTGTTCGGCGCCCAGCGCCCGGGCGGGGCCTAGTCATGGCGCGCGAGGACAACCTGCGGCTGGAGGCGAAGGTGGTGGAAGCCCGCCCCAACGCCATGTTCCTGGTCCAGCTCGAGAACGGCCACCAGATCCTCGCCCACGTGTCGGGCAAGATGCGCATGCACTTCATCCGCATCCTGCCCGGCGACCGGGTGACCGTCGAGATGAGCCCGTACGACCTCAGCAAGGGTCGGATCGTGTACCGAGAGTAGGAGGCAGCATGAAGGTCAGGTCCAGCGTCCGCCGCATCTGCGACCAGTGCCGGATCATCCGCCGGCACGGCAAGGTGCGCGTCATCTGCAAGAACGTCCGTCACAAGCAGGTCCAGGCCTAGCGCCCGGAGGAGTTCCCATGCCCCGTATCGTCGGCGTCGACATCCCCAACGACAAGGTCACGTGGGTGGCCCTCACGTACATCCATGGCATCGGCAAGAAGGCGGCGCATGACCTGTGCCGCCAGCTCGAGCTGGACCCGCAGCGGCGTGCCCGCGAGCTGGGCGATGCCGACCTGGCGCGCCTGGCCGGCCAGATCGAGTCCACCCTGGTGGTGGAGGGCAACCTGCGCCGCCAGGTGCAGCAGAACATCGCCCGCCTCAAGGAGATCGCCTGCTTCCGCGGCATGCGCCACCGGCGCGGCCTGCCCGTGCGCGGCCAGCGCACCAAGACCAACGCCCGCACGCGCAAGGGCCCCCGCAAGACGGTGGCCGGCAAGAAGAGCGTGAAGGAGATGCGCTAGCCCTGCTCATCGACCTAACCCCTTGCCCAGCAGGGGGTTGGGTCGGTGGGCCAGAAACTTGCAGGGCCCCCTGTCGGGGCTACTGTGTCTCGTTCGCCCCCGTACCGCCCGTACCGCCCCCGGAGCATGCATGGCCGCCAGCAAGAAGAAGATCCGGCGCAACGTGCCCAAGGCCGTGGTCAACATCCTGGCCTCGTTCAACAACACCATCGTGACCTTCGCGGCGCCCAACGGCGAGACGCTGTGCTGGGACAGCGCAGGCACGATCGGCTTCAAGGGCTCGCGCAAGAGCACGCCCTTCGCCGCCCAGAAGGCCGCCGAGCGCGCCTCCGAGAAGGCGCTGAAGATGGGCGTGCGCGAGGTCGAGGTGCGCGTGAAGGGCCCCGGCTCGGGCCGCGAGTCGGCCATCCGCAGCATCCAGTCGCGCGGCCTGAAGATCCGGGCCATCGAGGACGTGACGCCGCTGCGGCACAACGGCTGCCGGCCGAGGAAGCGTCGTCGCGTCTAGTGCGGCCGAGCCGCCAGGGAGCCTGAACCAGTCGTTGCCCCGCCGCGCGGGGCGAGAGCCAACCAGCCCCGTGTTGCGGGGCGTCGTGAACAACCCACAGAGTGCGGCTGCCGGTGCGGGGCGAGGAGCCCGGCCCGGGGGCCACGGAGGTGCCGATGCGGATCCGCTGGCGTGATCTCGAGCTGCCCACCAAGGTCGTTGCCGACGGCGCGACCAAGACGGAGTCCTACGCGCGCTTCACGGCCGAGCCCTGCGAGCGCGGCTACGGCGTGACGGTGGGCAACGGCCTGCGCCGCGTGCTGCTCAGCAGCATCGAGGGCAGCGCGGTGACGAGCGTGAAGATCCAGGGCGTGAAGCACGAGTTCACCCCGATGGAGGGCGTCAAGGAGGATGTCACGGACATCATCCTGGCCTTCAAGCAGCTGCGCGTGCGCTGCCACAACGACGACCCCAAGGTGCTGCGCATCGAGAAGAAGGGCCCGGGCGTGGTGACCGCGGCCGACCTCGTGGTGGGCAGCGATGCCGAGGTCGTCAACAAGGACCTCGTGATCTGCCACCTGACCACGAACCGTGCCTTCGAGGCCGAGGTCGAGGTGCGCAAGGGCCGCGGCTACGTGACGGCCGAGGAGAACGCGCGCGAGGACCAGGAGATCGGCGTGATCCCGGTGGACAGCGTGTTCAGCCCCGTGCTGCGCGTGCGCTACAAGACCGAGAGCACGCGCGTGGGCAAGATGACCAACTACGACCGCCTGGTGCTCGAGAGCTGGACCGACGGCACGATCTCGCCCGAGGTGGCGCTGGTCGAGGCCAGCAAGGTCTACCGCAAGCACCTCAACCCCTTCATCCAGCTGTTCGACACGGGCAAGGAGCTGGCCAGCGAGCCGGCCGCCGAGCTGGTCGGCACCCGCCCGGCGGTGCCTGCGCCGCTGCCGCCGCTGCCGCCCGCCGGGGGCAGCGGCCTCGACCAGCCGGTCAACGTGCTCAAGCTCTCGGTGCGCGCCGCCAACTCGCTGGAGACGGAGGGCATCCGCACCTTGCGCGAGCTCGTCGCGCGCACGGAGGACGAGCTGCTCACGGTCAAGAACTTCGGGCGCACGACGCTCAAGGAAATCCAGGAGAAGCTCAAGGGCATGGACCTGTCCCTGGGCATGGACCTCGCCGGCAAGGGAGCCTAGCCCGCCATGCGTCACCGCGTCGCACTCAAGAAGCTCAACGCCGACACGCAGCACCGTGTCGCGATGCGCCGCAACCTGGCGCGCAGCCTGTTCCTGCACGGGCGCGTGGTCACCACGACCACCAAGGCCAAGGCCTTCCGGCCCTTCGTGGAGCGCCTGGTGACACGGGCCCGCAAGGCCTACGGCCTGAAGGACACCAACCGCCCGGCCTACGTGCACGCCCTGCGCGTGCTGCGCCGCGACGTGCCGGACCGTGCGGCGCTCAAGGTGCTGGTCGAGAGGATCGCGCCGCTGTGCGCACAGCGCCAGGGCGGCTACACGCGCATCCTGCGCCACGCCAAGAACCAGCTCGGCGACAACGCGCCGCGCGCCATCTGGGAGTTCGTCGACCGGCCCGCGGCCGAGGCGACGCCCCCCGAGGGCGAGCAGGCCGCCGAGGCGCCCGCCAAGGGCAAGGCGGCGCGCAAGCCGGCCAAGGCCGCCAAGTCCGCGAAGGGCGCCAAGGCCGCGGCGAAGGGCGCCGAGGCCTAGCCCGCGTGGCGCGCGCGGGAGGCGCCACCCCCCGCGACCCCGTCCCCGGAGCCGTGCCGGCCCCCGGGCCGGGAGCCAGCCCGCGCCTCGTGCGCGACGGCGGGGCGTTGCTGTGGGACTTCGTGCGCGACTTCCTCGAGGCGCGTGACGACTTCCGGCGCATCTACCGCCGCTACGAGCGGCGCGTGGTGGCTGCGGCCCGCGAGCGCGGCGTGCCGCGCGAGCACCTGGTGCTGCCGCCCGAGCAGCTCTGGCGCCTGTTCGACCTGTCCGACCTCGAGGCGCTGCGCGACGAGCGCCTCGGGCGCCTCAAGCGCGAGGCAGAAGCCATCTTCGGCGAGGGCGGCGACGAGGGCCTGCTGGACACCTACTGCGGGCACGCCTCCAGCGAGGTGGCCATCCTGTGCGAGGAGCACCGCGCGGTGGGGCGCTTCGTGCAGATCCACGACCCGGCCCGCTACCGGCAGCTCTTCCAGGAGGTGAGCGGCTTCTACCCCACGCGCCTGCGCCGCGTGCGGCGCTTCTTCCGGCTGGGCCTGCGCCGGCTGGAGGAGCTGCTGCCGGCCTGGAGCCGTCACCGCGTGGTGATCCGCTCGGCCTACCTCTTCGGCGACCCGCTGGCGCGCAGCGCCTGGCGCGAGGGCCTGGACGGCCTCTACGCGCGCATGTACCCGCAGGGCGGCGCCCCGCAGGGCTACCTGGAGGCGGCGCGCTCGTTCCACGCAGCCGGCTTCGACACGCAGGCCGGGCAGGCCGCGGCGCGGGCCACGCAGGCCCTGGCGGATGCCGGGGCGCAGGTGGCGCCGGCGCTGGCGGCCGAGGTGGGGGCCTTCACGCGCGCGCTGGCGGCGGCCGGCGCGGGGGGCACCTCATGAGCACGGGACCGGGTGCTGCCGCAGGGGTGCCGGGCGCGGGGCAGGGCCGCCGCGTGTGGATGGCCACCTTCGGCTGCCAGATGAACATGCTGGACGCCGAGCTGGTGGCCGGCGACCTCGCCCGCCGCGGCTACCGGCGCGTCGAGGCCATGGACGAGGCCGACGTGCTGCTGCTGCAGACCTGCAGCGTGCGCGAGCACGCCGAGGACAAGGTCTGGAGCCTGCTGGGCCGCGCGCGCCTGCTCAAGCAGCAGCGGCCCGGCCTGCTCGTGGGCGTGCTGGGCTGCATGGCCCAGCGGGCCAAGGACCTGATCGTGCGCCGTGCGCCGCACGTGGACCTCGTGCTGGGCACCAGCTCGTTCCGCACGGTGGTGGACGACCTCGAGGACCTCGCCGAGCGCGGCGGGCGCATCCTGCGCACGGAGCGCACCCCGCCTCCCGAGCGCCTGCCGGACGCCGACCGCGACGTGGGCGCGCGCCCCGACCCCTTCCGGGCCTACGTCACGGTCATGCGCGGCTGCGACCACGTCTGCGCCTACTGCATCGTGCCCTTCACGCGCGGCCGCGAGACCTCGCGCCCGCTGCCCGAGGTGCTCGAGGAGGTGCGCCGGCTGGCTGGCGACGGCGTGCGCGAGGTCACCTTCCTGGGCCAGAACATCAACACCTACGGCAAGGACCTCGGCGCAGGCGGCCTGCCGGCCCTGCTCGAGCAGGCGGCCGTGGTGCCGGGCATCGAGCGGCTGCGCTTCCTCACCAGCAACCCCTTCGACATGACCGAGGACATGATGCGCCGCATGGGGGCCGTGCCGCAGGTCATGCCCTGGCTGCACATCCCCGCGCAGTCGGGCCACGACGAGGTGCTGCGCCGCATGAAGCGCACCTACACCGTGGCCCAGTACGAGGAGGTCGTGGGCTGGGCGCGCCGGCACGTGCCCGGCGTGGAGATCACCAGCGACTTCATCGTCGGCTTCCCCGGCGAGACCGAGGGCGAGTTCGCGGCCACGGAGGCGCTGGTGGAGCGCATCGGCTTCCTGCAGGCCTACGTGTTCAAGTACAGCGTGCGCCCGCGCACGCTGGCCGCGCGCCGCCTGCCCGATGACGTGCCCGAGGAGGCCAAGCGCGAGCGCAACACGCGCCTGCTCGAGGCCCAGGACCGCACGGCCGCGCGGCGGCAGGCCTCGCTGGTGGGCCAGCGGGTGGAGATCCTGGTCGAGGGTCCCAGCAAGACCGACCCCGCGCGCGTGACGGGCCGCGACCGCTACAACCGGCTGGTGCACGCGCAGGGCGAGGCGGGCCGGCTGGCCGGCCGGCTGGTGGGCGTCGAGGTGCTGGAGTCGAGCGCGCACTGCCTCGTGGGCCGCGTGCTGGAGGGCACGGCGCGGTGAGCGCGCCCACGCCGCACGACATCGAGCGGCTGCGCCGGGCCCTGGCACTGGCCGCCAAGGGACGCTTCCGGGTGGAGCCCAACCCCATCGTGGGCTGCGTGCTGGAGGCGGGCGGCCGCGTGGTGGGGGAGGGCTGGCACGACGGCTTCGGCGGGCCCCACGCCGAGCTGCGGGCGCTGGCCGCGGCCGGCGAGGCTGCGCGCGGCGCGACGGCCTACCTCTCGCTGGAGCCCTGCAGCCGCCACGGCAAGACGCCTCCCTGCGTGGACGCCCTGCTGCGCGCGGGCGTCGCACGCGTGGTCTTCGCCGCGGCGGACCCGCACCCCGACGAGGCCGGGCGCGGCCGGGCGCGGCTGTCGGCTGCGGGCGTGGCGGTGGTGGGGCCCGCGCTGGAGGGCGAGGGGCGCCTGCTGCTGGAGCGCTTCCGCGCCTCGCTGGGGCGCGAGCGCCCCTGGACCATCCTCAAGTGGGCCCTGAGCGCCGACGGCCGGGCGGCCCCGCGTCGCGGCTCCGGCGGCCAGCTCACGGGAGCCCGCGCCCAGGCCGAGGTGCACGAGCTGCGCGGGCGCTGCGACGCCGTGCTGGTGGGCCGCGGCACACTGGAGTCCGACGACCCGCTGCTGACCTGCCGCCTGCCCGCAGGCCCGCCCGACGGCCGCCCGCAGCCCCTGCGACTCGTGGTCACGCGCCGGCTCGAGGGGCTGCGCGGCCGCCTGCTGGAGTCGGCTGCGCAGGGCCCTGTCGGGGTGGCGGTGGGCCGTGCCGACCCGGCACTGGCCCGTGCGCTGGGTGCGCGCGGGGTGGAGGTGCTGGAGGTGGGCCCCGCCGAGGGGCGGGTGGACCTCGAGCGCCTGCTGGCCCTGCTGCGCACCCGGGGCGTGGCCCGCTTGCTGGTGGAAGGCGGCGCGCGCCTGCACGGGGCGCTGCTGGCCGCCGGCCTGGCCGACCAGGTGCAGGCCTGGG
This sequence comes from Planctomycetia bacterium, assembly GCA_046094945.1. Classification (GTDB taxonomy): domain Bacteria; phylum Planctomycetota; class PLA2; order PLA2; family JAEUHO01; genus CAXQZU01. The sequence continues at coordinate 7,372 of JBJTIJ010000365.1, forward strand.
TGGCACCCCTGGTGCTGGGCGGCGCGCAGGCCGTGCCCGCCGTGGAGGGCAGCGGCGTGCAGGCCGTGGACAGCGCCTGGCGGCTGCACGAGCCGCAGTGGCGCAAGGTCGGCGATGACCTGCTGCTGCAGGGCTTCGCGCAGCCCTCGCCCGCAGCGCTGGCCTCGCCCTAGGACGCCGCGCAGGGGCGCAGGCCTGCCTCGGCGCGCGCAGTGCTGCCAGCGCAGGCTCCCAGCGCAGGCTCCCAGCGCACGCGTCGTCCTCAGCGCACGATGGGCCGCGCGTTGGTGACATCGCTCATGCGGTAGCGGATGCGCGCGCCCACCAGCTGGTCGGCCAGCTCGAGCAGGTCGGGGTGCACGGGGTCGATGAAGGCCGCGCGCCGCGCCCACAGGTCGGCCTGCGCGTAGTTGCGCGAGCCGGGCGCGGCGAAGAAGCGCGCCATGGCCAGCCGCAGGGCGAACTGCTTGCGGTCGAGGTCGTCCAGGCGCGAGGCCACGCGCGCACGGCCCTCGAGGTCCTCGGGTGGCAGGATGCGGCGCAGGCGTCCCAGCTGGCGCCGTGCCTCGGTCCAGGCCTGGTCGGCCTCCTCGGCGGCCTTGCGCGCGCGCGTGAGGGCGCCCTGCTCGCGCGCCTCGGCAGCGCGCGCGGCGGCCGCGTCGCCCGCGGCGATGCGCTCCTCCGCCCGCACGCGCCGCTCCAGCAGTTCCCTGGCCTTGCGCGCCTCGTCCTGCAGGCGGGCGAGCTCGGCCGCCTCGGCGGCCGCCTGCTCGTCGGCGGCGCGCACGGAGGCCAGCAGCTCTTCCACCAGCGCGCGGATGCGCCCGGCGTTGGGCGCCGTGCCGAAGGCCAGCTTGAGCTCGCGAGCCACCTCCAGCGCACCGGCCACGTCGCCGGCCTCTGCGCGCGTGCGCGCGTGCTGCACGCCCTGCTCCACCGCGGCTTCCTCGGCGCGTGCCACCAGCAGCGCGAAGGCCTCGGCGTCCAGGGCGCCCAGTGCGAGGGCCTTCTCGTACTCGGCGCGCGCCTCGGCCCACAGGCCGAGGTCCGCTGCCAGCTCGGCCAGTGCACGGCGCGCCTCGCCATCGGCCGGTGGCGCCAGCGCCTCGCGCGCCACGTAGGCCCCGCGCGGGGCCAGCTGGGCCCAGGGGATGCGCCGGCGCTCCTGGGGGCCGATGCGCACCACCACCTCGCGCGCATCGGCCCCCAGGACCGCCCGCGCATCCCCTGGGCCCAGCAGGCCCCCCGGGGGGGCTACCTCGCGCGCGAGGCCCGGGCGCCACCCGGCGCGCGCGAGGGCCGCCCAGCCCAGGCCGCGAAGGCACCCGGCCAC
>JBJTIJ010000366.1:0-1601 GCA_046094945.1 Planctomycetia bacterium
GCAGCTCTCCGAGCCGTGGTCCGACCCCTTCGAGGGGGCGGCGCTGGACGAGGCGCGCGTGACCGAGGTGCTGGGCACGCGCACCCGGGTGCAGTCGCAGCCCGTCGTCGAGGTGCGCTTCGAGTGGCCGGCGCGCGCGCCGCAGCACGCGGGCCGCTCCTACAGCGAGGGCCGTGCGCCGTCGCCGGGCGAGACGCTGCCGGTGGAGTGGGTGGCCGGCGACCCGCCGCAGGCGCGGCTGGTGGGCATGCGCACGGCCGAGATGCCGCGCTGGGTGCGCCTGACGCTGGTGCTGCCTGCCGTCGGCGTGCTGCTGCTGCTGGGCGCGCTGCGCGCCGGGCTGGGCCGGGTGCGCCTGCTGCGCCAGGGGCTGGAGGGGCAGGCCACCTGCGTGGCGCGTCGGCCCACGCGCCAGGTCGTCAACGGCCAGCCCGTGCAGGCGCTCACCTTCCGCCTCGTGGACGCCCGCGGCCTCGCGCGCGACGTGCAGGTGCGCACGCACCGCGTGGAGCGCCTCACCGACGGTGCCACCGAGCGCGTGCTCTACGCGGCCGGCGGCCAGGGCCTGCTGCTGTGGGACGCCCTGCCCGTGGAGCCCATCCCCGACGGGCAGGGCGGCTTCGCGCCCGCCACGCTCGCGCAGCTGGCCCCCGGCCTCGTGCTGCCCACGCTGCTCGCGCTGGCCTGGTCGGCCATCCAGCCCTTGCTGGCCCTGGCGCGCTAGGCGTCCTTGCGCAGCACGGCCACCACCACGCCGTGGATGGGCGGGGGCGGGGCGAGGCGGCGCTCGTGGCCGGGGCGGCCGGTGGCCAGGCGCAGCGCGCCCTCCTCGGGGTAGGCCTTCCAGAGCGTGACCTGGCCGTCGAGGTCCACGATGGCGGCGATGTCGCCGTGCTCCACCGCGCTGCGGCGCGCGAGCACGACGTGGTCGCCGTCGTGCAGGTCGAGCGCGGCGAGCCCGTCGCCGGCCAGGCGCGCGAAGACCGTGTCGCGGCCCGCCAGGAAGGGCGAGGGGCGCGTGGGTTCCACGAGGCGCACGCGCACGTCAGCGGGCGGGGCGGCCGCGTGCGCCGGCGGCGGTAGCTGCGGCGGGACCTGCGGCGGCGGCGTGGCGGGTCGGCGAGTCGGGCGGTTCGGGCGGGGCATGCGGCCGGGCATGAGGCTACCTCGCGTGCCGGGCCGCCGTGGCTGCGCGTAGGCTGCGCGCATGCGCCTGCCTGCCCGTCGCTGCCGCTCGCTGGGCCCGTGGCTCGTCGTGGCGGCGCTGCTGGCCTGCCCGGGCGTGGCGCCGCAGGCGCTGCGAGCACTGCGGGCCGACGGGCCGCAGGCGGCGCCGCCCGCACCTGCACCGGCCGCGCAGCCCGAGGCCTTGCTGTCGGTGGAGCGCCTCTTCGGCGGGCCGGCGCTCACCGCGCCGCTGCCCGACTGGTCGTGGCGCCCGGGCCATGCGCAGCTGGTGCGCGTGGTGCGGCGCGAGGAGCGCGACCTGCTGCTGGCGGCAGGGCCCGCGACGCTGGACGAGACGCTGCTGTGCGACCTGACGGCGCTGGAGGCGCAGGTGCCCGGCCCCGCTGGCGCGGGCCCTGCCGCCAGCAGCAGGT
>JBJTIJ010000367.1:0-3214 GCA_046094945.1 Planctomycetia bacterium
CGTCATGCGCCCACGCCGCCCCCCACGCCTCCGCCCACGCCCGGCGCGCGGGCGCAGGACGACGAGGGCGCGCGCGTCGTGACGCGCGACCTGCCCGCCGCCGAGCTCGGCCAGCTGGGCGTGCTGCTGCGCCGCAAGGCCGCCGAGCGGGACGCCGCCCGGCAAGGCCAGCGGGCCCGCGCCAGCGCGGGTGTAGACAAGGACTGGTGAGCCGCGTCCCCTCCCTGCCGGCCGCCGCCGGCCTGTGGCTGCCCAGGCTGCTGGCGCTGGCCGCTCTGCTGGCGCTGGCCGCGCTGCTGGCGGGACTGCCCGGTGCACTGCTGCCCGGCGTCATGCTGCGCGACGCACAGGCCTGCGGCGAGCAGCTCGCGCCCGCGCAGCGCGTCGAGCTGCGGCTGGAGGCCGCGCGCAGCACGTGGTGGGCCGGCGAGGTGCTCGCCATCGACCTCGTGCTGGCCTGCGACCGCGCGTGGCTCGACGCCCACGGCGTGGCGCTGTTCCGCCAGCCGGCCAGCCTGCCGCTGCTGCTGCGCGCGCCGGGCCTGGACCTGCCCCCGGGCAAGCCCGGCCCCGGCGGGCTGCTGCGCCTGCCCGATGCGCCCGACCTGCACGACGCGCCCCGCGGCGCGCCGCCCCTGCGCCTGGCGCTGGGCGACGAGGTGCTGGCCGCCGAGCGCCTGCCCGAGGATCCCGCCCGCCCGGGCTGGCTGCGCGCGCGCGTGCGGCGCCGCTTCCACGCGCCCGCGCCCGTCGAGCGCCTCGCGCTGGCGCCGCCCAGCGTGCAGTTCGCGCACGCCACGCGCTTCACGAGCGACGTGCTGGGCAACCGCGTGCCCGAGCAGCCCACGCGCGTGCGCAGCGAGGGCACCGGCCTTGTGCTGGAGGTGCGCGCCCTGCCCGAGGCCGGTCGCCCCGCAGCCTTCGCGGGCTGGATCGGCCGCTGGCGCCTCGAGGCCGAGGCGCGCGGCGGCACCGCGCTGGCCGCCGGCGAGCCGCTGCGCGTGCTGCTGCACCTCGTGGGCGAGGGCAACGAGGCCGTGCTGCCGCCGCCGCGCCTGGACACGCCCGCAGGCTGGCGCCTGCTGGGCCTGCTGGACGGCCGCGACACACGCGGCCGCGTGCTGGCGCTGGACCTGCTGCCCGAGCCCGCGCCCAGCGAGGCCGGCCCGCGTGCGCTCGCGGGCCTGTGCATGGCCACCTTCGACCCGCTCGCCGGCACCTATGGCACAGCCTGTGCGCCCAGCATGACAGTCTCGCTGTCCGCGCCCGCGGCGGGCACGCCCGCAGGCGCCACGCCCCAGAGCACCACGCCCCACAGCACCACGCCCCAAAGCCCTGCGCCCCAGAGCCAAGCGCCCGGCAGCACCCCGGCGCCCGAGGCCACGTCCCCCGCCTCCCCTGCCGCGCCGGCGCCCGCAGGCCCGCGCACCTGGCTGGTGGTGCTGGCGGGACTGGCCTGCGGTGCAGGCTTGGCGCTGTGGCGCCTGCGCCGCCAGGCTGCGGCCGCGCGCACGGCCCCCGCGGCCGGCGACGGGGCGGCACGCGCCGCCGACCACGCGCGCGCGGCGGCCCTGCTGGAGGCCTGCGCGGCCGGCACGCCGCCCACGCCCGATGCGCTGCGCGAGGCCCTCGCGCTGTGGCAGGACTGCACGCCGGCCGCGCTGGTCACGCCCGACCTGGCCGCACGCCTCGTGCGCAGCGGCTGGGCAGCCGAGCTGGCCGCGCGCCCGGCCGCCGTCGTCGAGGCACGCGTGGCGGCGCGCTACGCCGGCCCCGGCGCGGCGCCCGGCGCGGCGCCCGGCGCGGCACTGGCCGCGCGCGAGGCCGAGCTGGCCCGCACGCTGCTGCAGCGCCTCCGCGAGGCGCGCGGCGCATGAGCACGGCGCCCACCGGCGAGACGGCCGAGGCCGCCTGCCAGCCGCCGCGCCTCTCGCTGGGCGCGCTGTTCCTGCGCTTTGCGCGCTTCGGCGTGCTGGGCTTCGGCGGCCCCATCGCGCAGATCGCGCTGCTGCAGAAGGAACTGGTCGAGGAGCAGCGCTGGGTGAGCCTGCCGCGCTTCCAGCGCGCGCTGGCCGTCTACCAGGCGCTGCCGGGGCCCGAGGCCAGCGAGCTGTGCACGTGGTTCGGCATGCTGGCACGCGGGCGCGCCGGCGCGCTCGTCGCCGGCCTGGGCTTCCTGCTGCCGGGCCTGGCGCTGATGCTGGCGCTGGCCTGGCTCTACGTGCACGCCGACCTCGCCACGCACGTGAGCCCCGGCGCGCTGCTGGGCCTCTCGGCAGCCGTGCTGGCGCTGGTGGTGCGCGGCGTCACGCGCATCGGGCGCCACGCGCTGGGCCGCCCGGCGTGGTGGCTGGTGGCCGTGGCGGCGCTGCTGGGCGTGCTGGCCGGCCTCTCCTCGTGGTGGCTGCTGGGCGGCGCGGCCCTGCTGGGCACGCTGGCACGCTTCCTGCCCGACGCTCCCGCCCCCGCCGACGGCACGCCGCGCCGCATCTTGCGCGTGCCTGGCTGGCTGGCGGCGCCGCTCATGCTGCCGCTGCTGGTGGGCGCGGCCTGGCTGGTGGGCATGGCCGTGCTGGGCTGGGGCACGCCGCCGGGCAGCGGGCCGGCGGCCCCCGCCGCAGCCGGGCCGCTGGGCGCAGCACCCGGCCCGGGAGCGCTGTTCCTGCTGGGCCTGCAGGCGGGCCTGCTCACCTTCGGCGGCGCCTACACCGCCATCCCCTTCGTGCGCGACGCCGCCGTGCTGCGCGGCGCCTGGCTGCGCGACAGCACCTTCCTCGACGGCCTGGCGCTGGCTGGCGTGCTGCCCGGGCCGCTGGTGCTGTTCACCGCCTTCGTGGGCGTGCTGGCCGCCGGCCTGCCCGGCGGCCTGGCCATCACGGCCGGCGTGTTCCTGCCCGCCTTCGGCTTCACGCTGCTGGGCCACGGCCTGCTGGAGCGGCTGGTGGCGCTGCGCCCGCTGCACGACCTGCTCGACGCGGTCACAGCCGCCGTCGTGGGCCTCGTGGCCGCCACCGCCCTGCGCCTGCTGCAGGCCCAGCTCACCACGCCGTGGGCCTGGCTCATCTTTGGTGTCGCGCTGTTCCTGCTGGCGCGCTGGCGGGCGCGGTGGGCGGCACCCGCAACCCTCATCCTCTCCTCCCTCCTCGGCTTGCTTGCCTAGGGCTGGGGCGAGAGAGGGGGCGGCGCGCTGGGCCGGGGGCGCTCGGGCCCCTTC
>JBJTIJ010000368.1:0-3470 GCA_046094945.1 Planctomycetia bacterium
CCCAAACCCACTTCCCCCCGGCATCCGCCCAGAACCCTGAGGTCCTTCCCATGGTCCAGATCAACTTCGCGCAGAAGGAAGTGCAGTGCAAGATCGTCTACTACGGCCCGGGCATGTCGGGCAAGACGACCAACCTCGAGCTCGTGCACGGCAAGGTGCCCGAGAGCGCGCGCGGTGAGCTCACCTCGATCGCCACCACCGGCGAGCGCACGCTGTACTTCGACTACATGCCGCTGGACCTGGGCCAGATCGCCGGCATCAGGACGAAGTTCCAGCTCTACACGGTGCCCGGCCAGGTCTACTACAAGAGCACGCGCCGCCTGGTGCTGCAGGGCGTGGACGGCGTCGTGTTCGTCGCCGACTCCAACCCCGCCAAGATGGCCGAGAACAAGGAGTCGCTGGCCGACCTCGAGGAGAACCTGCGCGACATGGGTCGCAGCCTCAAGGACGTGCCGATCATCCTGCAGTGGAACAAGCGCGACATGCCGGACGCGCTGCCGGTGGCCGAGCTCGAGCGCGAGCTCAACCCCCACGGCTTCCCCACCTGCGAGGCCATCGCGCGCACCGGCGAGGGCGTCTTCGCCACGCTCAAGGAGCTCTCCGCCCGCGTGCTGGAGGCCGTGAACAAGGGCGGCCTGGCCGGCGCCAAGGCCCGCCCGGCCGCGGCCCCGGCGGCGGCCACGACGGTCAAGGCCCCCGCCCCGGTGGCCGCCCCGCGCCCGACGCTGGTGGCTGCGCCCGCGGCCCCGGCCGTCGCGGCCAGCGTGCCGGCCAGCGCGCCGGCGCCCGTGGCGCCGCCCGCGCGCGTGCCCATGAGCACGGCCGCGGCCGCCTCGGCCCGCCCGGTGCCCTTCTTCCAGGAGGAGTCGCAGGTGGGCACGGCGGTGGCCGAGCCGGCGCCGGCGCACGTCGGTCACGGTGGCCACGGCGGCCACGGTGAGGCCGCCCCGCTGACGGCGGCGCCCGCCTACAGCGCGCCCGCCTACGCGCCGCCCTACTACCCCGCCGCGACCAGCCCGGCGGCCGACGCCGGCTACCTGCCGCCGGCGGCGCCGCTGCCGCCCGCGCCCGAGGGCACCTACACGGCCACCCCGCTGCACACGCGCGTGGTGGAGGTCTCGGGCATGGGTGGCCCGCGCCTGACCGGGCGCGTGCTCCTGCTCATCGTCCTCCTGGGTGCTGCGGCGGCCGCCGCGGCCCTCCTCCTCTAGGCCCGGCACAGGGAGCCCGCCCATGAGCAGCACCACCAACAGCAGCAGCGACCAGGCCCTGCGCAACGCGGCGCTCGTCTTCTACGAGGAGGACATCGACGCCATCGCCAGCGTGCTCGAGGCCTTCCTCAAGAAGAGCAACGTGCGCTGCGCGCTGCTGGTGGACAAGGACGGCCACATGATCGCCGCCCGCGGCTCCACCGAGGGCGTGGACCTCGACACGATCAGCGCGCTGGTGGCCGGCTCCTTCGCCGCCACGCGCGCCCTCGCCCACCACTTCGGCGAGGAGGACTTCACCGCGCTCATGCACCAGGGCCGCAGCGGCAACCTGCAGCTCTCGCTGGTGGGCGACCGCGCGCTGCTCACGGCGCTGTTCGACGACAGCACCACGCTGGGCATGGTGCGGCTCTACGCCACCGAGGCGGCCAAGCGCCTGGGCACCATCTTCCAGCGCAAGCAGGCCGAGGGCGCGCCCGCGGCACCGCGCGCGGGGGTGGACGGCCAGGCCTTCCAGGCCGGCGCCAGCGGCGCGCTGGACAGCGTCTTCGGCAGCTAGGCGGCCGGCGTGGCGCCCGCGTGCCTGCCCCGGGCAGGCGCGCGGGGCCTTGGCAGCCGCGCGGGCGGGTGGTGGAATCCCGCCCCATGAGCACCCCCGCGCCGCGCACGAAGATCCGCGTCAAGAACCCAATCGTCGAGCTCGACGGCGACGAGATGACGCGCGTGCTCTGGCAGGTCATCCGCGAGCGGCTGGTGCTGCCCTACCTCGACCTGCAGCTGGCCTACTACGACCTGAGCATCCAGAACCGCGACAAGACCGACGACAAGGTCACGCTCGAGGCCGCCGACGCCATCGCCCAGCACCACGTGGGCGTGAAGTGCGCCACCATCACGCCCGACGAGGCGCGCGTGAAGGAGTTCGGGCTCAAGAAGATGTGGAAGAGCCCCAACGGCACGATCCGCAACCGGCTGGGCGGCACCGTGTTCCGCGAGCCCATCGTGTGCCGCAACGTGCCGCGCCTGGTGCCCGGCTGGACGCGCCCCATCGTCATCGGCCGCCACGCGCACGGCGACCAGTACATGGCGCAAGACTTCGTGGTGCCCGGCGCGGGCCGGCTCACGATCACCTTCACGCCCGCCGGCGGCGGCGCGCCCGTCGAGCGCCTGGTGCACGACTTCAAGGGTCCCGGCGTGGCGCTGGGCATGTACAACCTCGACGAGAGCATCCTGGGCTTCGCCCGCTCGTGCATGGCCTTCGCGCTGCAGAAGGGCTGGCCGCTCTACCTGTCCACGAAGAACACGATCCTCAAGGCCTACGACGGGCGCTTCAAGGACCTGTTCCAGCAGGTGTACGAGGCCGAGTTCAAGGCGCGCTTCGAGGCCGCCGGCATCGTCTACGAGCACCGCCTGATCGACGACATGGTGGCCACGGCGCTCAAGCTCGACGGCGGCTTCGTGTGGGCCTGCAAGAACTACGACGGCGACGTGCAGAGCGACACGGTGGCGCAGGGCTACGGCTCGCTGGGCATGATGACCAGCGTGCTGGTCTCGCCCGACGGCAAGACGGTGGAGAGCGAGGCGGCCCACGGCACCGTCACGCGCCACTACCGCATGCACCAGCAGGGCAAGAAGACCAGCACCAACCCCATCGCCTCGATCTTCGCCTGGACGCGCGGCCTGGCCCACCGTGGCCGCCTCGACGGCACGCCCGACGTGGTGCGCTTCGCCGACACGCTCGAGCGCGTGTGCGTCGAGGCCGTCGAGGCCGGCGAGATGACCAAGGACCTCGCCCTGCTCGTGCACGGCGACAAGACCACCGAGCGCCACTGGCTCACCACCGAGGACTTCCTGGCGGCCATCGACCGCCGCCTCTCGGCCGCGCTGGGCGCCTAGCCGCGCCCGCGCGCCGCCGGCGGCGTGCCGGCGAGCGCGGCGGCCAGCGCCGCCTGCGCCAGGCGCAGCGCGTGCTGCTTCATGGCCGGCACCTCGCCCAGCAGGGCCACCAGCTCGGCGTCGGCCACCGCGCCGGCCTGCGCCGCGCGCCCGGGCAGCAGGGTCACCAGCGCGCTGCCCACCGCGATGGCCCCCGGGCAGCCGCGCACCCGGTAGCGCGCCTCGGCCACGCTGCCGTCCTGCACGCGCAGCGCCAGCGCCATCCAGGCGCCGCAGGCCGCGTCCGTGGCCTCGCCGCGGTGCGTCGCCGCCGCGAGGTCGCCCTGCCCGCGCGGCGCCCGGAAGTGGTCCTGGAAGGCGGGGTGGTAC
>JBJTIJ010000369.1:0-2289 GCA_046094945.1 Planctomycetia bacterium
GCCGCCCGCCGACCCTGCGGCGCCCGAGCCGGCCCCGGCGCCCGGCCCTGCCACGCCCGAGGACGAGGAAGAGCAGGAGCGCAAGGACGAGGAGGAGCGCAAGCGCCTGGAGGCCGAGCGCCAGCAGGCCGAGGCCGACGACGGCGTCGAGCGCCCCCCGCTGCCCGCGCCCCCGCGCCCGGGCCCGGGCGGCATGCGCTACGTGCCCGGCGGCACCGACCTCACCTTCGGCAGCTCGCCGGCCGAGACCGCCAAGGTGGTCGAGGGCCTGTCGGCCGACGCGCGCAAGCCCTTCCTCTACGAGCAGCAGCACAAGCGCTCGCTGGACCCCTACTGGATCGACGCCTTCGAGGTGACCAACGCGCAGTACGCGCGCTTCCTCGAGGACTACCGCACGGCCTACATCTGCTCGGGCCAGCACGGCACGCTGCGCGAGGTGGCGGGCTTCCTCGTGGGCCTCACGCCCAAGGAGGTCGAGGACGACCGGGTGCTGTGGCGCCAGCTGGCCATGACGAACAAGGACGCGCTGGTGGCGGCCCTGCCCGACGTGGCCTGGCCCGAGGGCTTCCGCTCGGCCGTGCTGCCGCGGCGCGACCTCACGCTGGTGTTCGTCACCAAGCGCCCGCCGGACGACTGGCCGTCGATGGCGCCCGACACCGCGCGCCTGGCCCACCCGGTGCGCTACGTGAGCCAGCTGGACGCGCTGGCCTACTGCGAGTGGGCCGGCACGCGCCTGCCCACCGAGTTCGAGTGGGAGCTGGCCGCGCGCGGCCCGCAGCCCTGGACCTTCCCCTGGGGCACGAAGTGGAAGAGCGACCTCTCGCGCTGCAACTGGGGCGCGAAGACCACGAACAAGGCCACCTTCGAGGCCGACACGTGGATCGTGGGCACGGCCCCCGGCGGCCGCTCGCAGTTCGATGTCTACGACATGGTGGGCAACGTGGCCGAGTGGACGGCCTCGCGCTTCGAGTCCTACGTGCCGCTGGCCAAGGACAACCCGCTGGCCCAGAACGAGTGGCTGGGCGCCGAGCGCATCCGCGTGATCCGCGGCGGCACGGCCATCGACGTGGCCACGCAGGTGCTGCGCCCGGCCTGCCGCAACTACATCGGCGAGGGCGTGCGCGCGCCCCCCTACGCCGAGAACCGCTTCAAGTGGGTGGGCTTCCGCCCCGCGTGGTCGGCCAAGCCAGGCGCGAACCAGGCGCCGGCCGTGGCCGACCGCATCTACCGCGGCAAGCGCCTCAAGCGCGCCGAGCCCGCCGCCAGCGAGGACGCCGAGGGCCGCCCCGACCAGCTCGACCTGGCGCGCATGGCCGGCTCGGTGGCCGAGGACCACATCCCCACCGACGGCGACCCGGAGAACGGCGTGAGCGTGCTGGGGCGCTGCCGCGCGGTGGTGGCCATCCCGCGCAGCTACCTGATGGACACCGAGGACGCCGCCCGGGCGGCCCACGGGCCGAACATCACGCGCTCGAAGAGCAAGGCCGGCCTGCTGCGCGAGAGCGAGACCGAGGACCCGGTCATCCTGCTGGGCGCCTTCCACGCCGACGTGCGCCTGCAGAAGGTGTGGAAGCGCGTGGTGCTGCCGCCGCCGGCCAACGAGGAGGAGCGCAAGGCGCGCGAGAAGGAGCGCGAGAAGAAGCGCGGCAAGAGCGAGGCCCCGCAGGTGGTGCAGGGCACGCTGGCGCCCGGCTCCTACATCCTGGGCCTGTGGCACGGCCGGCTGTGCCTGCTGGACGCCAGCCGCGAGTTCCAGTGCTTCCTGAGCGCGCCCGACAAGCAGGCCACGGTGGACGTCAAGAAGCTCAAGCCCGAGGAGGAGCCGCCGGCCTGCAAGGTGGAGGTGGACGCGGACCTGGCCACGATCACGGCCTCCTACGCCATGCCGTTGCTGATCGGCAAGGGGGCGGACACCACCTTGTGGCTCACCTGCTCTTTCTCCCTCGAAGCCGAGGCGAAGGATCTCGAGGCCCCGAACGGGTGGCGGTGAGCGACGCGCCGGAGGGGGGCGCTCACCCCCCTTCCTCCTCCTCGCGTGGATGGACCGCGCGTCGTCGTCGTCATGGGGGTTCCGCTCCCCCTCGGGCGCGTCGATCGCGATCGGCGTGGGTGATGCGCGAGCAGGGTGGTGGGAGAGCGATCGCAGGTGTCACGGGGCGCAGGGGGCGCCGTGCGCAAGTCGATCGCGATCGGCGTGGGTGATGCGCGGGCAAGGGTGGTGGGAGAGCGATCACAGGTGTCACGGGGCGTAGGGGGCGCCGTGCGCGAGTCGATCGCGATCGACTTGCG
>JBJTIJ010000370.1:0-8522 GCA_046094945.1 Planctomycetia bacterium
TGCCTGCGCGGCCTGCGCGCGCAGGAAGGGCGGCAGGGCGGCGCCGCCTTCCAGCCCTTGCTCCACGCGCTGCGCCGCGGCGCGCAGCCAGGCGGCCAGCGCGGCGGGCGTCGGCGCGTTGCCTGTGCTCGCGCTCGTGCCCGTCCTCGCGCTCGTGGCCAGGTCCCTGCCCGGCGCAGGTCCCAGTGCCTCCAGCCACGCGGCGCGCGCGGCCTCGACCGTGTGCTCGGCCGACTCGGGCGACCACGCCGCCGCCAGCACCTCGTCGGCGCCCGGGCCGGGCAGCACCACGAGGCCCGCCAGCCCGCTCGTGGCCAGCGCCTCGCGCCCGCGCGGCAGCGAGGGCAGCGCCTGCGCAGGCTCCATCCAGTCCTCCACCAGCACCACCGGCACGCGTGCGGCCGCACGCACGCGGCGCAGGCCCAGCACCGTGAGCAGCCCGGCGGGAGGCGGGCGCCAGCCCAGCACCGCCCCCGGCACGCGCTCGAGGCGGGGACCCACGGCCGGGTCACGCCCGCGCGGCAGCACCACCAGCAGCTCGGCCAGCCCGCCGGGCTGCACGCGCGCGGCGAGGCGCTCCAGCAGCCAGCCCTCCCAGGCGGCACGCACGGCTTCCTCGCCGGGCGTGTCGGCGGCCAGCTCCAGCGCCACGTGGTGCACGCCGCGCGCCTGCCAGGCCGTCACGTCGCGTGCGAGCCGCTCGAGCCCAGCCGTCCAGCCCGCGAGCGCGTGCGGGCCGCGCACGTCCGCTGCCTGCAGCGCGAGCCGCGCCACCGGGTCGACGCCGTACTGCAGCGCCAGCTGCGCCATCTCGGGGGCGCCCGCGTCGGCGGGCAGCCACAGCCGGTTGGCATGCAGGGCGGCCGCCTCCAGCGCCGCCGGCCCCGGGCCGCTGGCCAGCATGGCGCGCAGCCGCACGGCGGGCTGCTGGCGCCGCAGGCCCTGCGCCACGCGCACGCTGGCCTGCTCGTCGGGGCGCGTCATGTCCACCGAGCGCGGCGCGCCCTCGCGCGCCGGCGGCGTCCAGGTCTCCAGCTCGAAGCGTGCGGCCATCAGCGCCGCGCCGTCCTCGGCCAGCAGCACGACGCGCGCCACGCCCTGCACGAGGCGCGCCTCCAGCACCCAGCCGCCCTGCAGGCCGGCGCGCGGCACGAGGTGCGGCGAGGTGCGCGCCAGCTCGCGCGCCCACGGGTCGTCGTCGAGCCGGCCCAGCACCAGCAGCGGGCCGGCGGGCAGCGGCAGCGCGAGCGGCTCCACCGCGCGGCCCGGGGGCAGGAAGCCGGCCAGCGCCCGCGGCCAGCCCGGCGAGGCCAGCACGCGTGCGCCGGCGAGGTCGATCCACGCAGGCGAGGCCTGCCCGGGTGCAGGTTGCCCGGTTGCTGGCTGCTCGGGCGCCGCGCCGGCCGGGCGCAGGCCGCCGGCCAGCAGCAGCAGGCCGGCCAGCAGCAAGCCGCACAGCGGCAGGCGGCACAGCGGCACGGGCACGTGGCGAGGCATGGGCCCGAGTCTACGGGGCGGCCCCATGCGGCCGCGTACACTCCGCCGCGTGCGCAGTGCCAGCCTCCTGGTCGTGGGCGACGAGCTGCTCTCCGGCGAGATCCGGGACGAGAACACGCCGTGGGCCATCGAGCGGCTGGCCCGCGAGGGCGTGCGCGTGGTGCGCGTGGCGCTGTGCCCCGACAGCGAGCTGGAGGTGGCCGGCGAGGTGCGCCGCCTGCGCGCGCTGGCCGTTGCGGTGATCGTCACCGGCGGCGTGGGGCCCACGCACGACGACGTCACGCGCCCGGCGCTGGCGCGCGCGCTGGGCGTGGGGCTGGTGTCGCACCCCGAGGCCGAGCGGCGCATCCGCGGCTTCTACGGGCAGGCCGTCACGCCCGCCGAGCTGGAGATGGCCTTGCTGCCGGCCGGCGCGCGCGTGGTGGTGGGGCCCACCACGGGCACGCTGGGCTTCGAGCTGGGCGGCGTCTACGGCTTCCCCGGCGTGCCGCTGCTGATGCGCGACCTCGTCGAGGGCATCGTGGGCGACTTCCGCGGCGCGCCGCTGCACAAGCAGGAGCTGCTCACGGGCCTGCGCGAGGGCGAGATCGCCCCGCTGCTCACGCGCACGCAGGCCGAGCACCCCGACGTGGCCATCGGCTCCTACCCGGTGCTGGAGGCTGGCGCCTGGCACGTGCGGCTGGTGCTGCGCGCCAGCGACCCCGCGCGCCTGCACACGGTGGCCGGCCTGCGGCGCGAGGGCCTGCTGCGCGCGGCACCCGGTGGCCGGCGCTAGCGCGTCGCGGCCGGCGCTAGCGCGTCCGGCGCGGGCAGGGCCGCCCCGGAACGACGACGGGCGGTGGCCGTCGCCGGCCACCGCCCGTCGCGAGGTTGGTGGAGCTGAGGGGACTCGAACCCCTTACCTTCTGATTGCGAACCAGACGCTCTACCAGATGAGCTACAGCCCCACGTGAAGCGGGACGCGGACCGTACACCCCGGCGGGCCCGAGGCAAGCGAGGGGCCGCGAGGCCCGCCCGGGCCGGGCGCCCCTGCGGGCTGCTGGACGGCGCGGGACGGCGTGGGCCCGGCGCCCGGCCCTGCGGCGCGCCTAGGCGCTGGCCTGTGCCACCAGCGCCTCGATGAAGGGCAGCGGCTTGTCGGCCAGGCACTTGAGGATCGTGCCGCCGGCCGTGAAGGCGTGCGTGACGTCCGACAGGCGCCCGTAGCGCTCCAGCGCCGCGCGGCCCTCGCCGCCGCCCACGTAGACGGCGATGCCCGCCGCCTGCAGGCGCTTGAGCGTGCCCACCATGGCCTCGGTGCCGCCGGCGTAGGTCTTGCTCTCGAACTTGCCCAGCACGCCGTTGTGGAAGGCGGCGCGGCGCTTGGTGCGGGCGGCCCACGCCAGCGCCTCCTGCTCGAAGAGCGCCCGCGTGGCCGGGCCCACGTCCAGCTGCCAAGCCTTGGGCGGGATGTCACGGGCTACCGTGCCGTCCTCCAGCACGAAGTCCACCGGCAGCACCACCTTCACGTTGCGCGCCGCGGCGTCCTTGAGCATCTGGCGCGCGGCCTCCACCGCCGAGGGCGGCACGTAGGCCTTCTCGTCCTTGGAGGCCTCGTCGCCGGCGGCGCCGATGGAGACGTCCACGCCGCGCAGCTCGCCCTCGGCCTTGCGCAGCGCCATGGCCAGGCTGCCGCCGGCCAGCAGCATCTCGACGCGGCCGCGCTTGACGATGCCGTGCAGGTCCTTGAGCTTGTCGAGCTTGAGGCCCGAGAACGACACCAGCCCCGCCTCGCGCGCGCGCACGAGGTGCTCGGCCAGCTCGCGGCGCGTGAACACGCCCAGCGCCACCTTGCCCATGGCCAGCGGCAGCGCGGCGCTGCTGAAGTCCTTGTTGGAGGCGGCGATGGCGTCGTTGACGTAGACCGTGCTGCCCTGCCGGAAGGCCGTGGCCAGCCGCTCGTAGTCGTCGGCGATGCCGTCGATGTCCTCGGCCGTGGCCGTCCACATGCGGCACTCGAAGCCGTAGCGGCGCGTGTTCTCGAACACGCAGAACTGGCCGGGCTTGAGGCTCTCGATGGCCTTGATGGCCACGCCGTTGAGCGCCTCGGCGTGCTCGTCGAACCAGTCGCGCACGAAGGGCCCGCAGCCGGCCTCGGTGGCCTTGAGCTTCTGGTAGACGTACTCCAGCGTCATGTCGGGCGCGCGGCCGCGGTGGCCGATGAGGAGCATGCGCCAGCCGCGGCGCCGGCCCAGCTCGAGCGTGTCGTGCAGGCCCACCAGGCGCGGGTCGTCGCCGATGACGCCGTCGCGGTCGGCCACGTCGAGGTCGGCGCGCACCCACACCGGCGTGCCCGGCGGCAGGTCGGTGAGCGACTCCACCGAGGGGATGCGCGCCAGCTTCTCCTCCAGCGGCGCCGCGCTCTTCTCGAAGCCCACGGCGCGGCGCAGCGCGGCGGCAAACGACTCGTCGTGGAGCTGCGCCATGGCCGTCCTCCCGGGAAGGGCGCGCCATCCTAGCCCGTGGGCTGGGCCCCTCCCCGGCCCTGGCGCGGGCCCGCCCGGGCACGGGGCCGGCCGCCCGCCGGGTCCCCTTCCCGGCCTGGCGCGGCGCCCGCGGGACCGTGCGCGAGGCCCTGCGGAGGCCATTTCTGGCCCTCGCAAGCCGCCCGGACGGCCGGACGCGTCGGTCGGTAGACTCGGCCCGTGGCCGCAGCCCTCTCTCCTGCCCCCGCCATCCCGCGGAGTGCGCCCGGCAGCCCCGTGATCGAGGTCCGTGACCTCGAGGTGCGCCATGGCGAGCGCACCACGCTGCGCGGCATCAACCTCACCGTGCACGCCGGCGAGGTGCTGGTGATCCTCGGCGGCAGCGGCAGCGGCAAGAGCACGCTGCTCAAGTGCCTGCTGGGCATGCTGCCGGTGAGCGCGGGCTCGGTGCGCGTGCTGGGCGTGGACCTCGCCTCGGCCGGCGAGCGCGAGCGCGAGGCCACCTACCGGCGCATGGGCGTGGTCTACCAGTCGGGCGCGCTGTTCGGCTCGCTGACGGTGGGCGACAACGTGCGCCTGCCGATGCGCGAGCACGCCCGGCGCCTGGACCGCCAGACCATCGACATCATGATGCGCATGAAGCTGGGGCAGGTGCAGCTCTCCGACAAGGAGGACAGCCTGCCCAGCGAGCTCTCGGGCGGCCAGGCCAAGCGCGCCGCCTTCGCGCGTGCCATCGCGCTCGACCCCGAGCTGCTGCTGTGCGACGAGCCCTCGGCGGGCCTGGACCCGCGCATCGGCCGGGGCCTCGATGACCTCATCCGCAGCCTCAACAAGGCGCTGCGCATGACCATCGTGGTGGTCACGCACGAGATGGAGTCGGTGAAGCTGATCGCCGACCGCGTCGTGTTGCTGCATCCCGAGCCGCAGGGGGCCGTGCTGGCCTTCTCTGGCACGCTGGACGAGCTCTATGCCAGCCAGGACCCGCGCGTGCGCGACTTCGTGCAGCGCGTGCCCGTCATGGACCCGGCCCGCGAGGGCCACGTGGTGCTGAGGCAGCTGGTGGGGGAGGCAAGGTGAGCGGCACCCTGGTCGTGCGCATGGACGCCGAGGCGGCCGAGCGCCTCTACAAGGAGCTGGGCCACGGCCTCTACCAGTTCCGCCCGATGGACCACGCCCTGTGGGCAGGCTCGGGCGAGGACGTGAGCGTCGTCTACTACAAGTCGGGCAAGCTGGTGGTGCAGGGCAAGGGCGCCACGGCCTTCGCCGAGCGCTACCGCTCCATCCTGGGCGACACGGCGCGCGTCGAGCCCGCCGGCGCCAAGCGCCCGCCGGCCTCCACCTCGGGCAAGCCCACGGTGGGCAGCGACGAGTCGGGCAAGGGCGACTACTTCGGCCCGCTCTCGGTGGCGGCCGTGCTGGTGCTGCCCGAGCAGATGTCCCTGCTGGCCGACATGGGCGTGGCCGACAGCAAGGTGGTGAGCGACGAGCGCATCCGCCGCTCGGAGGGCGCGCTGCTCAAGGCCTGCACCAGCGCCACGCGCGTGCTCATGCCCGAGGCCTACAACACGGCCTGGGACGCCGCCAAGAACGTCAACATCCTGCTGGGCCGCCTGCACGCCGAGTGCATCAACGAGGTGCTGGCCAAGGCGCCGCCCGGCGTGCCCTGCCGCGTGGTGGTGGACAAGTTCGGCGACCCGGCGCTGGTGACGGCCCACCTGGGCACGCCGGCCCGGCAGGCTGCCTTCACGATGGTCGAGCGCGCCGAGAGCGAGCCGGCCGTGGCCGCGGCCTCGTGGCTGGCGCGCGCCGCCTTCCTGCGCGGCCTGGCGCGCCTGCAGCAGGACGCGCCGGTGGACCTGCCGCTGGGCAGCAGCGACCCGCGCATCGTGCCGGCCGCGCGCGCCCTGGTGCGCGAGGGCGGCCTGCTGTGGCTGGCCAAGTTCGCCAAGCTGCACTTCCGCACCACCAAGGCGCTGTGAGCCGCCGGCGCCCTGCGAGGTGCACTGCGAGGTGCGTGGCGTGAGCCCGGCGCAGGCGCGCCTGGCGCGCTGGCTGGCGGCCCGGCCCGGCGAGCTGCGCACGGCGGCCGCCAGCGCACTGCTGTTCTTCACCGTGCTGGCGGCCTGCTTCGTGCTGCGCCCGGTGCGCGACGAGATGGGCGTGCAGGCCGGCGTGCACCGGCTGCCCACGTTGGTGACGTGGACGCTGCTGGCCATGCTGGCGGCCAGCGTGGCCTTCGGCGGGCTGGTGGCGCGCCTGCCGCGGCGGCGCTTCCTGCCGCTGGCGCTGCGCGCCTTCGCGCTGATGCTGCTGGGCTTCGCGGCGTGGGCGCTTGCCGAGCAGGGCACGCCCAGCCTGGCCTTCGCGCAGGCCTGGTTCACCTGGCTGAGCGTGTTCAACATGTTCGTGGTGGCGCTGTTCTGGGCCTTCATGGCCGACACGTGGCGGCCCGAGGCGGCCGCGCGCCTCTACGGGCCCATCGGCGTGGGCGGCACGCTGGGCGCCATCGCCGGAGGCCTGTGCGTGCCGGGCCTCAAGGCGCTGCTGGGCGAGGGCGGGCTGGCGCCCCTGCTGGGCGGCGTGTTCGTGCTGGGGGCGCTGCTGCTGGAGGCCTGCGTGCACCTCGTGGCGCGCGTGACGCGCGCGGCCGAGGCCGCCGGCGACGAGGTGGCGGGCCCGGGGCCCGGCGCCGCCGAGCGCGACCGCACCGTGCTGGGCGGCGGCGCGCTCGAGGGCCTGCGCGCGCTGGCCTCCTCGCCCTACCTGGCCGGCGCCGGCCTCGTGGTGCTGCTGGGCAGCGTGCTGGGCAGCGTGCTGTGGTCGGTGCGGCTGCAGGCCGTGGCCGCCAGCCCGCTGGATGCTTCTGCGCGCACGGCGCTGTTCTCGTGGAGCGAGGTGGCTGCGCAGTCGCTCACGCTGCTGGTGCAGCTGGTGGGCACGGCGCGGGTGCTGCCGCGGCTGGGCACGGGCCCGGTGCTGGCGCTGCTGCCGCTGGCCTACGCCGGCTTCCTGCTGGCGCTGGGCCTCGTGCCGGGGCTGGTGCTGGCCGTGGTGGCCGTGGCGCTCACGCGCGCCACCCAGTTCGCGCTGGCCAAGCCCGCGCAGGAGACGCTGTTCTCGGTGGTGGCGCGCCGTGACAAGTACAAGGCCAAGAGCGCGCTGGACACGCTGGGCGCGCGGCTGGGCGACTGGCTGGGCTCGCAGGGCGCCGGCTGGGTGGCCGGCACGCTGGCCGCGGGCCCGGGCCCGCTGGCGCTGTGCGCCGCGCCGCTGTGCGGCCTGTGGCTGCTGCTGGCGCTGGCCATGGGCCGTGCGCGCGCCCGGCGGGCGGCGGCCGGGCCGCCGTCCGCTGCCGGCGGGGACGCCGCCCTCGCCGACGGGTAGCATCCGGCCCGTCCCCACGGAGGCCTCCCATGCCCTACGACCCCGCCCACGTCGAGCCCATGCGCCGCGACCTCACCTCGGCCGGCGTGGAGGAGCTGCGCACCGCCGCCGACGTGGATGCCTTCATGAAGCGCGCCGGCACCAAGCTGCTGGTGGTGAACTCGGTGTGCGGCTGTGCCGCCGGCATGGCGCGCCCGGGCGTGAAGCTGGCCCTGCAGCACGGCACCAAGCCGCAGCACGTGGCCACGGTCTTCGCCGGCCAGGACACCGAGGCCACGCAGCGCGCGCGCTCCTACTTTGCGCAGGTGCCGCCCAGCAGCCCCTCGATGGCGCTGCTCAAGGACGGCACGCTGCTGCACTTCGTGCCGCGCCACGCCATCGAGGGCCGCGACGCGCAGTCGGTGGCCTTCGAGCTGGTGACGGCCTTCGACAAGCACTGCAAGGCCTAGCGGCAGCGGCGCGCCGCGCGCGATGGGCACCTTCCACCACGGCAAGGGCGACCTGCACGGCATCACCGTGGTGGTGCACGGGCGCGACGGGCGCACGTGGGTGGGCCGCTGCGACAGCATCGATGCCGCCGGCGTGCACCTGCACGACGCCGACCTGCACGAGCCCGCCACGGCCGCGCAGCCGCGCGAGGCCTGGCTGTCCAGTGCCGTGGCCTGGGGCATCTGGCCGCGCCTGCCGCAGGTGAGCGTGCCCGCCGTCGACGTCGAGCGCGTCGAGCGGCTGGGCGCGCTGCGCGCCTAGGCGAGGTCGCGGCGCCGGGCGCCCAGCAGCCCCACGCGCACCCCGGCCTGCCTGAGCCGCCGCGTGGCCCGGCCGTTGAGCACGACCAGCACGACGAAGCCCACCAGCGGCAGCAGCGTGAGCAGCGCGCAGGCCACGGCCAGCGCCTGCATGCCCAGGCTGCGGGCCAGCGCCCCGGCCAGCAGGGCCAGCACGACGAGGCTGGCGACCAGCCCCAGGCGCAGCAGCCACGCGGCGGTCTCGGCATCGGCAGGCCCGGCCACGCGCAGCACCAGGAGGCCCAGCAAGGCCAGGCCGTAGGCCGACAGCAGGGCGCGCTGGGCGGCCGCGATCGTGCGCAGCTGCTCGTGCTGGGAAGGGTCCATGGCGAGCTCCAGGTGGGTGAGGGGCGTCGTGGCCGGCGCGGCGCAGCCCGGCGGCAGGGCC
>JBJTIJ010000371.1:0-13586 GCA_046094945.1 Planctomycetia bacterium
CTCGGCGTCCTTCTTGGTGACGGCCCCCAGCGACCGGGAGCGGACCTTCCCGGTGCGGCCGCCCTCGCGCCACTCGATCGCCCAGGTGGTGATCCCGGAAGAGCGTTCGGTACGTGAGCGCAGCCAAGGCACGGGCATGACTTCCGGCGTGGGAGGGGCGACATTACCTCGTGCCGGGGACAGCCCCGAAGGGCCATTCCGCTGCGCTCTGCGGGGGTTTGGCGCCTCGCGCGACCCTCGGCGTGGAGAGCACCTGAAGGCCCGTTCCCGTGGCCTTCGCGCAGGGGCGTCGTGGAATCGGGCGTCGATCCGGCGTGGATCGGGCGTCGATCGAGAGCCCGTTCTGCGCTGTACCAGCACCGGTGCTGGTACGGAGGGATCCCTACGTCCTGGGGGCCTCGCGGCGCGCAAACGGGCAACCGCCGCAAGACGATGCACCAGCGCGACTTGCGCGCGAGTTGAATGGCGGGAGTGACGGGGCTCGAACCCGCGACCTCCGGCTTGACAGGCCGGGGGCCCGCGCGGCGCGCGCGTGGCGCAGGCGACCGACAGGGGGCTCCGCCTACCTGGCGGGGGGCGTGCGCGGCCCTCAGGCGCCGGTCTCGCACGAGGCAGAGGCGTCGGGGGCCACGGGCGCGGTGGGCAGGACGGCCGGTCGCGAGCGCGGCGTGACGCGCCCGCCGGCGGTCTTGTAGGCCTCGATGCCGCCCTCGATGACGACCAGGCCGCCCACGCCCTGCGCGGCGAGGGCCTCTTGGGCGCGCGTGGCGCGCACGCCGCCGCGGCACAGGAGCAGGCGCGGTGCGGGCACGGCGCGCACGTCGTCGAGGTGCTCCAGCAGGGTGTCCAGCAGCAGGGCGTGCGAGCCCTCTACCCAGCCGGCGTCGAGCTCGGCGTCGGTGCGCACGTCGATGACGTGCTGGCAGGCGCCGGCCTCGATGCGCGTGCGTGCCTCGGCGGCGCCCATGCGCGCGGGCAGCGCGCCGCCGCGGTTGCAGGCGATCACCTCGCTGCGGCAGGGGGCGGGGCTGGAGCCGCGCGCCTCGCGGGCCTCCACGAAGCGCGCGCGGTCGGCGTAGCGCAGCCATGGGTTGGTGGCCCGCTCGCGCTCCAGGGTGGCGTGGGTGCGGCTGGCGCTGTCGTGCCCGGGGCACAGCAGCGTGCTCGCCGGAAGCGGCCTCACGAGTCGTGCCAGCGAGTCGAACAGCGCGCCTGCGTCGCCGCCCAGCTGGTCGGTGGGGGCGGTGCGGCCGATCCAGAGCGTGTCGCCCGAGAGCAGCGCGCCGGGCAGCGACAGCACGAGGCTGTCGGCGGTGTGGCCCGGGGCGTGGTGCACGAGCAGCTCGCCGCGGCCCAGCGCGAGGCGCGCCCCGTCGGGCAGGGGCAGCGTGGCGCCGGGGTGCTGCGCGAGGGGGTGCGCGCCGTGCTCCGCGTGGCAGGCGGTCGCGGCGTGCGCCGTGCCCGCGAGGTGGTCGTCGTGCGTGTGCGTGTCCAGTGCGTAGCGCAGGGTGAGCCCGCCGTGCCGCGCCAGCAGCTCGGGCAGGCCCGCGGCATGGTCGAGGTGCAGGTCCACGACGGCGGCCTCGCGCGCCACGGGGTCGAAGGCCAGCCACCCCACGCAACCCTGCGGGTGGGGCAGGGGCAGCAGGTGCAGCGGGCCGGCGGTGGCCAGCGGCGGCTGCGGCTGCGGGTGCGTGGCGGGCATGGGCCTTCCGGGGGGCGTGGGGCTGGGAGCGTTCGGCTGGGTGCGTGCGGCTGGGTGCGTGCGGCTGGGTGCGGGGGCGCAGGGGGGTGAGGTGCGCGGCCGCGCCGCGCTCCCTGCCTGCCGCCGTATCGTAGCAGCCATGCACCGGGCTGCGTCCTACGTGCTGCTCGTCCTCGTGGCGCTCATGGCGTTCGTGCCGGAGGCGCTGTGCCCCTGCGCGAGCCGCGCACGGGCCGAGGCGCGTCCCGGTCCGGTGGCGCCGGCGACGGCGGTGGCCCGCGGGCCGGCCTGCCCGCACTGCGTGCGCGAGGCGGGTGCGCCCGCGCCGCGGCCGGCCTGTGCTGGCGACGTGCCTGCGCCCGTGCGCGAGCGCGCGCCGGCCTGCCCCTGCTGCGAGGTCAATGGCAAGGGCAAGCTCCTGCTCGAGCTCGGAGCGAGCGTGCAGCCCGAGCCGCATTCCGTGCTGGCCCTGGCGCCCGAGGCGGCCCCTGCCGTGGCGTGCGCCAGCCTGCGGGCCGTCGCCTGCGACGCCTGCGCCGGCCCGGCACCGCCGGGTGCGCGCGCGCCCGACGACCTGCGCCATGGGGTGGTGCTGCGCATCTGAGCCTCCGGGCGCGCCCGGCCGGGATGGCCGCGGCGTGCCGTCGCGACGTGGTGTCGTGCCCAGGAGGTGCCCGGATGATGGTGCGTGATCCCCGATCCCTGCGAGCCGGCCGCTGCCGGCGGGCCGCGCTGCCGGCGTGGCTGGCGGCCCTGCTGCTGGCCCTGCCGGCTGCCGGCTGCGCCACCTACCGCGCCGAGCGGAGCCTGGCGCCCGAGGCGGCGGTGGCCGAGCAGCCCGCGCCGCAGGGCGCGCTCTCCTTCGAGCAGGCGCTGGCCCTGCTGCCCAGCCGCAACCCCGAGCTGCGTGCGCTGGAGGCCGCCGCCGCCGGCGTGAACCTGGCGCCCAACGAGGCCATGCTGGAGGCGGGCGTCGAGGCGATGGGCGCCGACGTCGAGCACGCCACGCTGGGCACCGACCTGCTCTCGTTGCTGGGCGTGGGCACGCGCCCGGCGCAGCAGGCGCTGGCGCGCGCGATGCGCGAGGAGCGCCTGGCGATGCGGCTGGATGTGGCCCGCGAGAAGGTGCGTGCGCTGGCGCTGGCCTATGCGCGCCTGGCCGCGCTCGACGCCCTGGTGCTGCAGGTGGAGGCGCTCGACCTCGCGCCCTACCGGCGTGCAGGCCTGGCGCCCGAGGCGGCGTGGCTGGAGTCGGCGGCGGCGCGCGGCGGCTGGGAGGCCGAGCGCGCCAGCGTGGCGCTCGAGCGGCGCCGCCAGCAGCTGGAGGTGCTGCGCCTGCTGGGCTGCAGCCCCACGGGGGCCGTGCAGCCGCTGCTGCCGCCGGCGGGCTGGCCTGCCTGCCCGCCGGCCGGGGCGCAGGCGCTGCTCTACGCGCGCGCCGACCTCCAGCGGCTGGCCGTGGCCGTGCAGGTGGCCGATCGCGAGGCGCGCCTGATGCTCGCGCGCCAGTGGCCCACCGTGGGCATCGAGCTCGGGCCCGCGTTCGATCCCACCGACCCCTTCGGCGTGCTGATGCTGCGCGTGCCGCTGGGCGCCCCGGCCGAGGCGCGCGCCGCGCTGCGCCGGCGTGACGCGGCGGCGCTGGCGCTGGAGTCGGGCGTGCTGGCCGCGCGCCACGACGCGGCCACGCAGCGGCTGGCGCTGGAGGCGGCCGAGGCCGAGCTGCGCTTCCGCGAGGCGTGGTGGACGGGCAAGCACGCCGTGGCGCAGGCGGCGCGCGAGCGCGCGCGCATCGACAGCGGCGAGCTGCCGATGGCGGCCCAGATGGAGGCCGAGGAGCTGATGGCGGCCCGCGACCTGCGCATGGCGCGCATGGCGTGTGCCGAGGCACGTGTCGAGGCGGCGGTCGCGGCCGGGTGGCCGGGCCCGTCGTCCGCCGCGGGCAGTCCTTCCACGCCCCGCCCGGGGCAGATGCGGGGGTCGGGATGAGCACCAAGGACAGCGCCGGCGGCGGCAGCGGCGGACTCGAGCACCTCGAGGTGCTGCAGCGCACGCCGCAGGGCCAGCGCCCGCGGCGCTCGCGGCTGCCGGGCCTCTTGCTGGCCCTGCTGCTGCTGGGCGGCCTGGCGGCCCTCTACATGGGCCTGCTGCACCCGCTGCTGTTCCCGCCGCGCGAGGTGCGCGTGGCGCGCGTGCGCGAGGTGGCCGGCGCGGCCGGCACGGCGCGCCGTGCGCTGGCGCAGGCGGCCGGCTGGCTGGAGGCCGACCCCTGGCCGGTCACCGTGCGCCCGCTGGTGCGCGGCGTGGTGCAGCGGCTGGCCGTGCTGGAAGGCCAGCCTGTCAAGCGCGGCCAGACGCTGGTGGCCGAGCTGGCCAGCCCCGAGCTGGAGAATGCGCTGGCGCTGGCCACGGCCGAGGCCGAGGCGCGCACGCGCGAGACGGCGCTGGCGGCCGCCCGGCTGGCGCAGGCCGAGGCCGTGCTGGCGCAGAAGGCCGACCTGCGGGCAGCGCTGCTGGCGGCCGAGGTGGAGGCGCGGCGTGACCGCGAGCTGTTGCGCGAGGCCGAGGCGGCGCTGGCGCAGGCCGAGGCGGCCTTGCGGCGCGCCGAGGTGAACGTGCATGCGCAGCGCCAGCTGGTGGAGCGCGGTGGCGCGGCGCCGGTGTCGGTGCCTGCCGCCGAGGCCGACCTGGCCTCGGCCACGGCCGAGCGCGACCTGCGCCGGGCGGCACGCGCACGGGCGGCTGCCGAGCTCGACGTGCACGAGCGTGCGCTGCTGCTGGCGCGCGAGGCCCATGACCAGCCGCGCGCGCTGGAGGGCGAGGTGGCCGTGGCGCGCGAGGCACTGGCGGCGGCGCGTGCCGCCGAGGCGCTGTCGCGCGCGGGCCTGGAGGTGGCGCGGCGCAACGTGGCGCTGCTGAGCGTCATGGCCCCGGCCGACGGCGTGGTGCTGCGCCTGCTGGCGGCGCCGGGGGCGCCGGCGGGCCCCGAGGGCGAGATGCGCGAGAGCCTCACCATCGGGCCCGGCTCGACGGGCGCGCTGGATGCCGCCAGCGGCGCGCTGGTGGCGCTCTACGACCCGCAGCGCCTGCAGGTGCGCGTCGAGGTGCCGATTGCCGACCTCGTGGGCATCGGCGAGGGCACCGAGGTGGCCGTCGAGGTGGAGGCCGTGCCCGGCCAGGCCTTCGAGGGCAAGGTGACGCGCCTGCTGGGCGAGGCCAACATCCAGAACAACAAGCTGTGGGTGAAGGTGCGCCTCGAGGGCGGCGATGCGCGCCTCAGGCCCGAGATGCTGGCGCGCTGCCGCTTCCTGGCGCGCGCGGGCGAGGCGGGTGCCGCGGCCGGCGCCCCGCGACTGGAGGTGCCGCTGGCCGCGCTGGCCGGCGAGGCTGTCTTCGTGCTCGACCCCACCTCCGGCGGGCGCGCGCGGCGCGTGGGCGTGCGCCGGCTGGGCGCGCACGAGGGCTGGGTGGAGGTGGAGGGCGCGCTGGGCACGAGCAACGAGGTGATCCTCGAGCCCGGCGGGCTGGCCGACGGGGCGAAGGTGCAGGCCGTGCGATGAGCGCCACCGTGGCCCCCGACCCGCGCTTCGTGGACTTGCGGCAGGTGACGAAGACCTTCCACGGCAAGGGCGAGGACGTGACGCCGCTGTCGGCGCTGGACCTCGTGGTGGCGCGCGGCGACTTCGTGGCGCTGATGGGCCCCTCGGGCAGCGGCAAGACCACGCTGCTGCACCTGCTGGCGGGCATCGACCGGCCCAGCGCCGGCAGCGTGCACGTGGACGGCACCGAGGTCTCGGCGCTGGCGCCGCGTGCGCTGGCGCGCTGGCGCAACGAGCACGTGGGCTTCGTGTTCCAGCAGTACAACCTCGTGCCGGTGCTGACCGCGTGGGAGAACGTCGAGCTGCCGCTGCTGCTCATGCGGCTCTCGCGTGCCGAGCGGCGCCGCAAGGTGGACGTGGCGCTGGAGGCCGTGGGCCTCTCGGACCGTGCCACGCACCTGCCGCGCGAGCTCTCGGGCGGCCAGCAGCAGCGCGTGGCCGTGGCGCGCGCCATCGTGGCCGGGCCGGCGCTGCTGCGGGCCGACGAGCCCACGGGCAACCTCGACGCCAAGGCGGCCGATGGCGTGCTGGCCCTGCTGGCGGCGCTGCACCGCCGCTTCGGCCAGACGCTGGTGATGGTCACGCACGACCCGCGTGCGGCGGCCGTGGCGGCGCGCGTGGTGCACCTGGACAAGGGCCAGATCGTCTCGGACCGCCGGCAGGACGCGCCGGCGGCAGCCGGGGAGGCGCGCGCATGAGCGCGGCCTGGCGGCTGCTGGGCTACGTGCGGCGCACCATCCTGCGCGCGCGCACGCGCTCGCTGCTCACCGTGCTGGGCACGGCGCTGGCGATGGCGCTGTTCGCCTTCGTGCGCACGCTGGAGGCCGGCGTGGGCACGCTGGCCGCCTCGGCCGCGCAGCCCGTGCTGGTGGTGTTCGAGACCAGCCGCTTCTGCCCGCTCACCAGCGACCTGCCGGCGCGCTACGCCGACGAGGTGGCGCGCCTGCCGGGCGTGCGCAAGGTGCTGCCCACGCTGCTGTTCATCAACGCGTGCCGCACCAACCTCGACCTGGTCACGCTGCACGGCGTGCCGCCCGAGGGGCTGGCGGGCACGCACGAGCTCACGCCCGTGGCGGGTGCGCTGGAGGAGCTGGCCCCGGGGCGCGACGTGGCGCTGGTGGGCGAGCGCCTGGCCCAGCGCCGGGGCCTGCGGCCCGGCGACCGCCTGCGCCTGAGCGAGATCAACCTCGACGTGCGCGTGGGCGCCGGGGTGCAGACGCCCGGCGCGGGCCTGGACAACGTGGCCTTCGTGCCGCTGGACGTGCTGCAGGGCGCGCTGCGCAAGCGCGGGCGGCTCACGCAGCTGTTCGTGTTCCTAGAGCCGGGGGCCGATGCCAACGCCGTGGCGCGCGCCATCGACGAGCGCTTCCTGGGCGACCAGGTGCAGACCGACACCAAGACGCTGGCCGCCTTCGTGCAGGGCGCCGTGGGCGAGGTGGGCGAGGTGGTGGGCTTCGGGCGCCTGCTGGGCTACCTGGCCGTGGCGGTGGTGGTGCTGATCCTGGGCACCACCGTGTTCATCTCGGCCCAGACGCGCGCGGCCGAGCTGGGCACGCTGGAGACGCTGGGCGCCACGCGCGGCGTGCTGGCCTTCCTGCTGCTGGCCGAGAGCGTGCTGCTGGCGCTGGCCGGCGCGGCGCTGGGCGTGGCGGCGGTGCTCTGCTGGCTGCACCTCGCACCCGTCACGCTGGGCATCGAGGGCATCGGCATCGACCTGGCCCCCGAGCCCGGCCTGGTGCTGCGCTGTGCGCTGGTGGCGCTGGGCATCGGGGTGCTGGCGGCCATGGCCCCCGTGGCCGAGCTGTGGCGCCGCCCGCTGGCGCTGGCCGTGAAGCCCTCCTGATGCTGCCGCTCGCCTACGCCCTGCGCAACCTGGGCCGGCGCGGCGTGCGCACGGTGCTCACGCTCGTGGGCCTGTCGCTGGTGACGGTGCTGGTGATCCTCGCCGACGGCTTCGCGCGCGGCCTCGCCCACACCGCGGCCGAGACGGCCTCGCCCGACGTGGTGGTGCTGGTGGGGGCCGAGCAGGAGTGGGACCTCGTGCGCTCGTTCATCGCCGAGGGCCATGCGCGCGCGGCGGCAGCCGGCCTGCCGGGCGTGGCCGCCGAGGGCGGCCGGCGCGCCGTGTCGGTGGAGCTGCACGTGGCCACGCGCCGTGGCGAGCAGGTGGGCCTGCTGCGCGGCATCGAGCCGGAGGCCTTCCTCGTGCACCCGCGCGTGACGCTGGTGGAGGGCGTGGAGCCCCGCGGCGAGCGCGAGGTGCTGGCGGGCCGCCTGGCCGAGAGCCGCATGGGGCTGCCGCCGGGCGCGCTGGCCGTGGGCGCCACGGTGGAGCTGGAAGGCGTGCCGTGGAAGGTGGTGGGCCGCTTCGCCGCGCCGGGCACGGTGCTGGAGGCCGAGATCTGGTGCCGCCTGCGCGACGTGATGGCGGCCACGCGGCGCGTGGATGTCTCGTGCGTGGCGGCGCGGCTGGAGGGCCCCGAGCGCCTCGAGGAGGTGCAGATCTGGGCCGCGCGCAACAAGGTTGCCTACGAGGTGAGCGTGAAGACCGAGCCCGAGCTCTACGCGGGCCTGGCCGGCGCGCTGGCCCCGGTGACGATGCTGGCGCGCATCATGGCCTGGCTGGTGCTGGCCGGCGGCGTGCTGGCGCTGGCCAACACGATGTTCGCCAGCGTGCTGGCCCGCACGCGCGAGATGGGCACGCTGCGCGCCGTGGGCTACGGCCCGCTGGCCGTGGGCGTGTCGCTGCTGCAGGAGGCGTTGCTGCTGGCGGCCCTGGGCGGCCTGCTGGGCTACGCCGTGGCGGGCTTCTTCGGCGAGGTGCCGATGAAGTTCCCCATGGGCGCCTTCTACCTCGACCTCTCGGCTCCCGTGCGCCTGCTGGGCCTGGGTGCCGCCTTGCTGGCCGGCGTGCTGGGCGGGCTGCTGCCCGCCTGGCGCGCCGTGCGCATGCCCCTCGTCGACGCCCTTGGAGACAAGCTATGACCCTGCGTGCTGTGCGTTCCCTGGCCTCTGTCCTGGCGCTGCTGGCGCTGGCCACGCTGGCCGCCTGTGGCGAGCAGGCCTCTGGCCCGCCCGCAGCCGGCCCGGGCAGCGCGCCCGGCACGCCCGAGGCGGGCGCGGCCGGCAGCGTGCCAGGCCGCGCGCCCGGCACGCCGGCCACGGCGGCAGCGCCGGCGGCCTCGCTGCTGCTGCCCGCCGACCTGCCCGGGGCCGTGCCCGTGCTCAAGGCCCTCTCCGGCAAGGAGGGCGACGAGGTGGCGGTCGTGGGTCGCGTGCAGTCCAAGGTGAAGGGCCGCGCACTGTTCCACCTGGTGGATGACAGCGTGGAGGACTGCACCCGCACCGGCGACGACGATCACTGCCCCACGCCGTGGGACTACTGCTGCCGTGAAGACGAGATGAAGGCCTCGCTCATGCTGGTGGAGCTGCGCGGCGCCGACGGCCTGCCGCTCAAGGTCGCGGCGCTGGGCATCCGCGAGCTGGACCTGGTGGCGGTGCGCGGCACGCTGGCCCGCGGCGAGGGCGGGCGCCTGATGTTGCTTGCACGAGACGGGTGGTACCTGCGCGAGCGCCCCAAGGTGTCGGCGCGCGTGCGCTTTCCCGACTGAGCCGGGCCGCGGGGCCGGCGGCCTGCGAGGGGGGTGTCCTCCCGTGCCGGCCGCGGGCGAGCGTGCTTGCGTGGGGGGCGCAGGCGGGCTAGGGTCCATGGATCACCCCGGGCAGGCGGGCACGGTGCCCACCGGTTGCGGGGTGAGCCTGGCGATCGTGTCGGATCGCCCCCCGGAGTTCCCATGCGTCTCGCCAAGCTCGCTCTCGTCCTCGCCCTCGGTGTCGTCGGCCTGTCGCTGACGGCCTGCAACGCCTGCCAGCCCAACCCCTGCGCGCAGCCCAACCCGTGCGCCCAGCCCAACCCGTGCGCGCAGCCCAACCCGTGCGCGCAGCCCAACCCGTGCGCGCAGCCCAACCCCTGCGCCTCGCCCTGCGGCACGCCCGCGGCCAAGTAGCACGGCTCGCGAGGACCTGGTCCTCCTGGCGCCCGGCAGCACGCGCTGCCGGGCGTCTTCGTTTCCTGGCGGCGCCCAGCGGCCGCGAGTCCCTCGGGCGCCGGGGCGCTCGCGGCTGCACGCGGCCGGCGCGGTCGTAGGCTGGCCGTCTGGAGCCCGTCCATGAGCACGCCCACGTCCCGTCCGCAACCGTCATCTACGTCGGCCTCCTCGCCCGTCGCGCGCCCCGCCGTGCCGGCCGCAGCCGACACGGGCTGTGCGCCCGCCAGCGGCTGCTGCGGGCCTGCGCCCGTGCTGGGGGCGGGCGAGGACCCGCGCGCGCTGGTGCGCGCGCGCTACGGCGCCGTGGCGCAGGGCAAGGTGGGCGCGGCCGGCTGCTGCAACGGCCCGCAGGATGCCGAGGCCGTGCTGGCCAAGGTGGGCTACGACGAC
The DNA here is from genome assembly GCA_046094945.1 of Planctomycetia bacterium. GTDB lineage: Bacteria > Planctomycetota > PLA2 > PLA2 > JAEUHO01 > CAXQZU01. The sequence continues at coordinate 9,744 of JBJTIJ010000371.1, forward strand.
CTCGACAAGGCCCTGCTGCCCGAGGGCGCCAACCTCGGGCTGGGCTGCGGCAACCCGGTGGCCTTCGCCGAGATCCGGCCCGGCGACACGGTGCTGGACCTGGGCTCGGGCGGCGACATCGACTGCTTCCTGGCCGCGCGGCGCACCGGGCCCACGGGGCGCGTGATCGGCGTGGACATGACGCCGGAGAGGGTGGAGCGGGCGCGTGCGCTGGCCGCGCGCGAGGGGCTGCGGCACGTGCAGTTCCGGCTGGGCGAGATCGAGGCCCTGCCCGTGGCCAACGGCAGCGTGGACGTGGTGATCTCCAATTGCGTGGTGAACCTCTCGCCCGACAAGGCGCAGGTGTTCCGCGAGGCGGCGCGCGTGCTCAAGCCCGGCGGGCGCCTGATGCTCAGCGACATCGTGCTGGCCCGCCCGCTGCCGCCCGGCGCGGCCGACGACCCCGAGCTCTACGCGGGCTGCATCGGCGGGGCGCTGCTGCGCGACGACTACCTCAGGCTGGTGCGCGAGGCCGGCTTCGAGGCAGTCGAGGTGCTGGGCGAGGCGCCCTACATGGTGGGCTGCGACGGCTACGCCGAGGGCAGCATGGGGCGCGCGGCCTTCGAGGCCGTGGTGTCGATCCACGTGCGCGCCGTGCGCGGCGCGGCCTGCTGCCCGCCCGGCTGCTGCTGAGCCGCGGCGCCGCGGGCAGGGTGCCTGGACCCAGCTGCCCGGGCCAGGGTGCCTGGATCAAGGTGCGTGCATCAAGCTGCAAGGCGCGCCAGCGTCACCTCGCGCCCCAGCAGCTGCATGCTCTCGAACAGCGGCGGGCTCACGCGCGCCCCCGTCACGGCCACGCGCAGCGGGGTGAAGAAGTCACCCACCTTCCAGCCGCGCGCCTCGGCCGTGGCGCGCAGCGCGGCCTCGATGGCCGGGGCCTCCCACGCGCCCTGCGCGGCCAGGGCCTCGCGGGCGGCGGCGAGCATCTGGTGCGCCAGCTCCAGCGTGCCCTTCTTGGGCACCAGTTCCTCGGGGGCGTAGCCGCGCACCGAGTCCACGAAGAAGCAGCGCACCAGCGGCGCGAACTCCATGAGCGTGCGCATGCGCTCCCGTACCAGCGGGATGGTGGCCCGCAGGCGCTCGCCGAAGGCCGGGCCGGAGAGCCCGCCGTGGGCCGCGGCGAAGGCCAGCACCTCGGCCTCGGGCGTGCCGCTGCCCACCAGCCCGCGCTCCTGGCGGCGGGCGAGGTGCTCGACGATGCGCGCGGCCAGCCGGCTGGGCGGCAGCAGGCGCGTGTGCTCGCCGTTGAGCCAGCCCAGCTTCTCGAGGTCGAACACCGGCCCGCTGGTGGAGAGCCGGCGCGCGTCGTAGTCGGCCAGCATCTGCTCGAGCGAGAACACCTCTTGCCCGTCCTTGCTGGAGTAGCCCATCAGGCCCAGGAAGTTCACCATCGCCTCGGGCAGGTAGCCCTGCTCCTGGTACCAGGTGAGCGAGGTGGGGTTCTTGCGCTTGCTGATCTTGCTCTTGTCGGCGTTGCGCAGCAGCGGCATGTGGCGCCAGGCCGGCACGGGCCAGCCGAAGGCCTCGTAGAGCAGCACGTGCTTGGGCGTGGAGACGATCCACTCCTCGGCGCGGATCACCTTGGTGACGCCCATCAGGCGGTCGTCCACCACGTTGGCCAGGTGGTAGGTCGGGAAGCCATCGCTCTTCATGAGCACCTGGTCGTCGATGGTGTGCCCCTCGATGCGCACCTCGCCGCGCAGCTCGTCGACGAAGGTGACCGCGCGCTCCTTGGGCACCTTGAGGCGCACCACGTGGGGCGTGCCGGCGGACAGCTCCTGCGCCACCTCCTCGGGCAGCAGGCCGCGGCAGCGGCCGTCGTAGCCTGGTGCGGCCTTGGCCGCCTTCTGCGCGGCACGCATCTCCTCCAGGCGCTCCTCGGTGCAGAAGCAGCGGTAGGCGTGGCCGCTGGCCAGCAGGCGCTCGACGTGCTCGCGGTAGGTGGCCGTGCGCTCGCTCTGGCGGTAGGGGGCCGCCGGGCCGCCGCGGTCGGGGCCCTCGTCCCACTGCAGGCCCAGCCAGCCCAGCGTCTCCATGATCTTGCGCTCGCTGGAGGCGTCGTAGCGCGTGCGGTCGGTGTCCTCGATGCGCAGGATTAAGCGCCCGCCGGTGCTGTGCGCCTCCAGCCAGTTGAAGAGCGCGATGTAGGCGGTGCCCACGTGCGGGTCGCCGGTGGGGCTGGGCGCGACGCGGACGATGGCGGGGGTGGCGGCCATGGGGTGCTCCGGGCGCGTCATGCTACGGAGGCGCGCGCAGGGCCGGAACCGCGGGGGCCACCCGGCGGCCGGCCCGCGCTGCCCTGCGCCGGCCTGCGCCGGCGCGCGCGGCGGCCGGCCTAGGCCGTGGCGGCCGCGTCCAGCCGGCCCAGCGGCTGGCCCATGCGCAGCGGCGTGCCCGGCGCGGGCGCCTCCAGCTGCGCCGGGCCCGGGCCCAGCAGCAGCACGATGGAGGAGCCCATCGCGAACCAGCCCAGCTCCTGCCCGCGCGCGATGGGCTGGGCGAGGCCCACGTGCACGCGCGCGCGCACGCCCCGGCGGTTGGTGCACAGGCCCGGCAGCGCGTGCAGCACGATGGAGCCCACGTTGAGCGCGCCCACCGGCACGAAGGCGAAGGCCTGGCCTGCGCGCGTGCGGCCCAGCAGCACCACGCGCTCGTTGCGCGCGAAGAGGCCCGGCACGCCGGCCACGGCCCTGGCGTTGACGGGCCACAGGTCGCCGGGCAGGTGGCGCGCCTCCTCCAGCGTGCCGTCGAAGGGCGCGTGGAAGCGGTGGTAGTCGCCGGGCGCGAGGTAGAGCGTGAGGGCGTGGCCGCCGGCGAAGCGCGTGGCGGCGTCGCCGGCGCCGGGGGCCTCGTCGCCCAGCAGGCCGGCCACGCTGTAGGGCACGCCCTTGGCCTGCAGCAGCGTGCCTGCCTGCAGCGGCCCGCCCAGCACCACGCGCCCGTCGCAGGGCGAGGCGAGGGCGGCGGGGTCGGCCGGCAGCGGGCGCGCGCCCGGCTTGAGCGCGCGCGTGAAGAAGGCGCGGAACGTGGCGTGCGCCTCGAAGGGCTCGGCGGCATCGGCCGGGTCGGCACCGAAGGTGCGCGCGTAGCGCTGGATGGCGGCGTGCAGCATCCAGCGCGGCGCGCGCAGGCCCGTGAGCCAGCCCACGGCCCGCGACAGGGCGCGACGCGGCAGCAGCCGGATCGCCCACGCCACCCGCACGGCGCGCTCCATCGCGGCCCGGCTACGCCACGCGCCGACGAGCCGCCAGCGCATCCCACGTGGCGCGCTCCAGCGCGATGCTGCCGTCGCCCGAGCCCAGCCGGATGTGGGGCTTGTTCTCGCCGTGGAAGTCGCTGCCGCCCGAGGGCACCAGCCCGTGCTCGCGTGCCAGCTCGAGGAACATGGCGCGCTTCTCGAGGTCGTGGCTGGGGTGCCACACCTCGACGCCCGCCAGGCCCGCCTCCACCAGCTGCCGCAGGAACAGGTCGTGGGCGTCGCGGTCGGGCAGGTGCACCGCCCCGGGGTGGGCCAGCACGGCGGCGCCGCCGGCCGCGTGGATGGCGCGCACCGCCGCGGTGGGGTGCGGCGCCACCACCGGGATGTAGGCCCTGCCGCCGTCCTTGAGGTAGTGCGTGAAGGCCTCGCGCATGTCGGCCACGTAGCCGCGCGCCACCATCGCGCGCGCGATGTGCGGGCGCGCGATGATGCTGCCGTGGGCGTGCTTGCGCACCTCGTCGAGGGTGAGCGGCTTGCCCACCGCGGCCAGCCGCGCCAGCATGCGCGTGTTGCGCTCGTCGCGCGCGTTGCGTACCTCGGCGAGG
>JBJTIJ010000372.1:0-8094 GCA_046094945.1 Planctomycetia bacterium
GCCCGCGCCGCATGCCCCGGGGCGGAAGGCAGCGCCGCCCCCGCCCCGGGGCGCGCTCCGGGAGGTGCGCGGGAATGGCCGCGGCGAGCCTGCGTTGGAGCCGGTGCCGGCCGCCCGCGGCGGCCGCCAGCGGCCACGCCCGGCCGTCCGTGTACCGTCCATCCCGCACCTCCCGGAGCGCGCCCCGGGGCGGGGGCGGCGCTGCCTTCCGCCCCGGGGCATGCGGCGCGGGCGCATGCGGAACGGGCGCATGCGGAACGGGCGCATGCGGCGCCTTGGCTGCGCCACCGGGCCATGACGCGGGGCCCGCCCAGGCGGGGTCAGGGAGGCCGTGCACAGCGGTCGATAGCCGGCAAGGGCCGCTCAGCGCCGGGCTGCGCGCAGCGGGGGCCCGCGCCTGCGGCCGGGCCGCTCACAGCGGCTCGACGGGCACCGTGAGCTCGCGCACCTCGCCCTCGCGCAGCGCGACGCGCGTGCGGGTGGGGCGCAGGTCCTCGCTGGTCACCTCGACCTCGTAGTCGCCCGTGGCCAGGCCGCCCAGCAGCACGCCCTCGCCGCTGGCAGCGAGCTCGGGGGCGTCGCCGGCGCCTTCCCCCGTCGCGCCCTCGGGCAGGGCGGGCACCGGCTGGCCGGCCTGCAGCAGGCGGAAGCGCACGACGCGCGCCTGCGCGGCCGTGAAGCGCACGCGCAGGCGGGCGGCGGGACGCAGCCGCGCGCGCTGCTCGGACTCGGTGCCGCCGGCCACGCGGGCCTCCAGGCGCAGCGGGGCGTGGGCGTGGGTGCGCAGCAGCAGCTCGTAGCGCCCGGGTGGCAGGCCCAGCAGGCGCAGGTCCTTGCCGTGCTCGACCAGCGTGCCGCCCAGCACCTGGCCGTCCAGCGCGCGGATGGCGGGCACGGCCGCGGACTGCTGGTCCCAGGGCAGCGCCTGGCCGGCCTCGTCCTCGAGGGCGATGCGCAGGCTGCCCTGCTGGGCGTCGCGCAGCAGGGTGACCGGCAGCACGAGGTCGCCGCTGGAGGGCAGGGCCTGCGCGCTGCGCCGCCACGGCGCGTAGCCCGGGGACTTCACCTCGATGTCCAGCGTGCCGGCGTCTTCCGGCACGCGCAAGGGCTGCGTGAGCACGCCGTCGCTGGTCTCGCTGCCCTGCACCTGCAGCAGGCCGATGTGCTCCTCGTGTTCCACCCCGTAGGCCACGCGGAAGGTGGGATGCTCGACGGGCCGGCCGTCGTCGGTGCGCAGGCGGAAGGCCACGCGGCAGGCGCGCACCAGCTCGTAGCGCCGCTCGCCCGGGCGCGCGGGGTCCTCGTCCACCTCGCGCGGCATGTGGTCCTCGGCGCCGATGCGCAGCACCAGCGGGCCGGGCAGCAGGCCGTCCACCACGAAGCGGCCCTGCTCGTCGGTCCAGGCCTCGCCGGCGTGGCCTGGCTCCTCGGGCACGCCCTTGGCCGCGAGCTGGCGGGCCTCCAGCGAGGCATCGGCCAGCGGCCTGCCGCTGCGGTCCACCACGCTGCCCCGCAGCTGCAGCGCGGGGCGCAGGCGCAGCACGACCTCCTCGGTGCCCCGCACGCCGCAGGCGAGGCCCAGCACGTGGCCGGCCGCGCGCGCGAAGACGTCCAGGCCCGCGGCGCTGGCCTCGGGCACCTGCCCCGCACGCAGCCCTGCCCATCCCGTGGCGTCGGTGGGCGTGCCCCACACCACGCGCGAGGAGAGCACCGAGGTGGGCCGCCCGGGGTCGTCCTCGGGGCGCGGCAGGCGCGGGCAGGGCTGCCGCGCCGGCTCGCACCACACCACGGCGCCGGCCAGCGGCTGGCCGCGCACCTCGTCGAGCACGCGCACGCGCAACACCACGGCGGCCGGGGTGGGCCCGGCGGCCTCCTCCTGCGGCGCGCGCTCGGGCGGCGCGCTGCCTGCGGGGCCGCTGCCGGGCGCACGCCGCGGCGTGCCGCCGGCCGTGCCCGGCTGCGCCTCCAGCACCGGGCCCGCCGTGGGCGTGGCCTCGGGCCGCTCGCCCTCGTCCACGACGGCGTCGATCGGGCCCGTGCCGGCGCCCAGCCACAGCCAGGCGCCGGCGGCGAGGCCGGCCAGCACCAGCAGCAGCAACGCGATGCGCGCCATGGCGCCACCCTACCGCAGGGCCGGCTGCGGTGTGGCGGCGGTGTGGCGGCGGTGTGGCTGCGGTGCTGCGGCGGCGCGCGCGCTCAGCCCAGCAGCAGCGTGGCCAGCCGCTCGGCCACCCGGCTGCCCAGCGCCACGCCCATGCCGGACATGCGCACGCCCACCACGAGGTGCGGCGCGCGCCGCTCGACGATGGGGGCGCGCTGGCTGCCGAAGGCCATGATGCCGGCCCAGCGCCGCTCGATGGCCACGGGGCGGCCGGGCAGCACCACCTCGGCCAGGAAGCGCTCGAGCAGGCCCTGGATGGCGGGCGTCGTGAGCATGTCGTGGGATGTCTCGCCGGCCACGTCACTGTGGCGCCCGCCGCCCAGCAGGACGCGCGCGCCCAGGCCGCGGAAGTACAGGTCGCCGCCGTCGTGGTGGAAGGTGCCCGCGAGCGCATGGCCGCCGGGCACCTCGGCCGTCAGCAGCACCTGCCCGCGGCCCGGCACCACGTCCAGGCCGGGCACGAGGCCCGGCGCGAAGGCGTTGGTGGTGACGGCCACCTGCGGCGCGCGGAAGGCCAGGCGCCCGGCCGGGTGCGCGCGGCGCACCCACAGGCGCGCGCCGCCGGCGTGTGGCTCCAGCTGCTCGACCTCCACGCCGGCCAGCAGCGTGGCACCCAGCCGCTGGGCGCGCTCCTGCAGCGCGCGCAGCATGCGGCCGGCGTGCAGCGCGCCCTCGCCGCGGCTGCGCACCAGCCACGGGATGCGCGCGCGCGGGAAGCCCATGCGCGCCAGGCCCCCGGGGTCGGGTGCGTAGGCGTCGAAGCCCAGCACCGGCCGGAGCCAGGCATTGAGCTCGGGCAGGCGCTCGACCACCTCGCCCTGCGCCGGCCCCAGCAGGTCGTAGCCCGGCAGATCCTCGTAGCCCAGCGCCGCGTCGCCCACGCGCTCGCGCAGGCGCTGGAGGCCACGCCAGCGCTCGCCGACCAGCTCCTGGGCACGCGCCACGCCCTCGCCCTGCACGTCGGCGAGGATCTCGCTGGCGCTGCCGTAGCAGGCGAAGCCGGCGTTGCGCCCACTGGCGCCGCTGGGCAGCGGCCCGCGCTCGAGCACCAGCACGCGCAGCGCAGGGCGGCGCTCGAGCAGCTCGCAGGCTGTGGACAGGCCCACGATGCCGCCGCCCACGACGGCCACGTCGTAGTCCAGCAGCGCCGTCTCCTCCCACCAGCTCAGCACGCGGCCGCCTCCGCCACGATGCGCTCGAGCGCGTCGAGGCCGTCGGTGAGCGCCGCCGGGCCCGGCTGCAGGATGATGGCGCTGGGCAGCTCGTGGATGCGCCCGGCGCGCACGGCGGGCAGGTCGTGCCAGCCGGGCCGCGTGGCGAAGGAGGCGAGGTCCACCGGCTTGCCGCACCACGAGGCCACGATCACCTCGGGCGCACGCGCCCGCACCTCGTCGTGCGTCACGAAGCGCTCGCGCGCCAGCCGGCCGCTGCTGCGCTCGGCGAAGATGTCCTCGCCGCCGGCCACGGCCAGCAGCTCGCTCACCCAGCGGATGGCACTGATGGCCGGGTCGGGCCACTCCTCGAAGTACACGCGCGGCCGCCTCGGCAGGCGCGCCGCACGCGTGCGCACGGCCTCCAGCCGCGCGCGCCAGCCGGCCACCAGCGCCTCGGCGCGCGCCTCCTGGCCCACGATGCGGCCCAGCAGCAGCATGCTGTCGAGGATCTCCTCGAGGCTGCGCTGGTTGGTGATGAGCACGTTGAGGTTGGCGCGCACCAGCTGGGCGGCGAGGTCGGCCTGGATGTCGCTGAAGCCGATCACGAGGTCGGGGGCCAGCTCGACGATCTTGCGCACGTTGCCGCCGGTGAAGCCCGAGACCACGGGGGCCTGCTCGCGCGCGCCCGGCGGGCGGCAGGTCCAGGCGCTCAGGCCCACGATGCGCCCGCCCTCGCCCAGCAGGTGGAGCATCTCGGTGGGCTCTTCCGTCAGGCACACGATGCGGCGCGGGTGCGAGGCCATGGCGGGGAGCCTAGCCGGGGCGGGCGGCGGGGCGTCGGCCCTCCCGGTAGCGTCAGGGCATGGACGGCGTGCGACCCCGGCTGGGCATCTCGGCCTGCCTGCTGGGCGAGGCCGTGCGCCACGACGGCGCGCACAAGCGCGATGCCTTCCTCGCCGAGGTGCTCGAGCCGTGCGTGCTGTGGGTGCCCACCTGCCCCGAGGTGGAGCTGGGCCTGGGCGTGCCGCGCGAGCCCGTCGGGCTGGAGGCGGCCGCGGGCACGGGCGGCCCGCCGCGGCTGGTGGCGCTGCACAGCCGCCGCGAGCTGGGCGCGGCGATGGAGGCGCTGGCCACGGCGCGCGTGGCGGCGCTCGAGGCGCAGCGCATCGCGGGCTGCGTGCTCAAGGCGCGCAGCCCCTCGTGCGGGCCCGGCGGCGTGCCCGTGGCAGGGCGCGAGGCGCCCGCGCCGGGCGCCTTCGCGCGCGTGCTGCGCCTGCGCATGCCGTGGCTGCCCGTGGTGGACGAGGTCGCGCTGGCGCGCCCCGCGGCGCGCGAGGCCTTCGTGGCCGCGGCCTTCGCGCTGGCGCGCTGGCACGTGGCGCAGGTCGAGGCCTCGCCGCAGGGGCTGGCCCGCGGGCGGGCCTTCGTGGATGCGCACCGGCTGCTGCTGGCCTCGCGCGACCCCGGCGCGGCCGACGAGGCCGAGGCGCTGCTGGCGGGGCCGGCCGCCGACCCGTGGGCGGCGCGCCTGCGCCTGATGCAGGCCCTGTGCCGCGTGCCCGTGCCTGCCGGGCAGCTGGAGGCGGCGCGCCTGGCCGTCACGCAGGCGGGCCCGGGCCTCACGAGCGTGGAGCGCACCGCGCTGCTGGCCTGCATGGACCGCTACGAGCGCGGCGAGGCGGGGCTGGGCAGCCTGCTGCGCGGCCTGCGCGAGGCAGTGGGGCCCGCGCTGGCGGCACGCTGGGCGCGCGACCCGTGGTTCGTGCCGCACCCGCCGGCGCTGGGCCTGCTGGAGCAGGTCTAGGGGCAGCGCGAGGCGGCCTGCGCTACCTTGCGCGCGGAGGCCCCATGCCGCGCATCCTGCTGCTCGCTGCCCGCCAGGCCACCTTGCAGGCCACCCTGCGGACCACCCTGCTGGCCACCCTGTGCGCCGTCCTGCTGCTGCCCGCGGGGCGCGGCGCGGCCGACGGCCCGGCGGACGGGCCTGCGGCGGCGGGCGCGCCCGACCTGCTGGACGAGGCGCTCGCGCTGGCCGGGCTGGACCGCGCCACGCTGGGCTGGCGCGCGCGTGGCTGGTGGGCGGGCTACCCCGAGGCCAGCCACAAGCTGCGGCACGTGGACGACCTCTTCGACCGCCCGCTGGCCACGCTGCCCTTCGCGCGCACGCTGGGCGCGGGCGCGCGCGACCTGCTGGACCCGGCGCGCGCCGGCGAGCGCGGCCCGCGCGGGGCCGGCTGGCTGCACCGCGCCGCGCACCTGCTGGGCGTGGACCGGCGCATGGGCGCCTTCCGCTCCTACGCCGTCAACCTCGTGGCCGAGCCCACGCCGCTGGCCGAGGCCGTGCTGGCCGTGCACCGCCACGCGGGCCGCCCCACGCGCTACGTCACCTTCGGCGAGGAGGCGCCCTACCCGCTGCTGGAGAAGGACCTGCGCACGCGCTGCGCTGCGCTGCCCGAGGCCGTGGGCGGGCTGCTGGGCCGGCTGGTGCTGGACCTGCTGGACGCAGGGGGCTGGGCGCAGCGCGCCTGGCGCAACGTGCCCATGGAGCTGCGCGCGGCCGTGGCGCGGCGGCTGGACCTGGGCGTGGAGGAGGTGGACGCGCTCGACCACGAGCCGGCCCTCGACGACGTGCTGGCGCGCTGGGACGAGGCCAGCCTGTGGTACGCGGCCCTCAAGGGCGTGGAGGCGCTGGACCGCGCGCGCACGGGCCTCTCGGCCGCGCTGGCGGCGCTGCCCGACGCGGCGGCGCTGCGCGAGGTGTCGCTCACGCTGGACACGCCGCTGGGCCGCATCCGGGTGCGCGGCACGGGCGACGACGCGCACGAGCCCGGCGAGGCCTTCGACTGGCTGCTGGTGGACCTGGGTGGCAACGACACCTACCGCGGGCGCGTGGCCTGCAGCGACCCCGAGCACCCCGTGAGCGCGCTGCTGGACCTCTCCGGCGACGACCGCTACGGCACCTCGGAGGGGTTTGCCGGCGGCACGCAGGGCGTGGGGCTGGTGGGCGTGGGCCTGCTGCTGGACGCCGCCGGCAACGACCGCTACGCGGCCCACGGCACGCTGGCGCAGGGCGCGGGGCAGCTGGGCCTGGGCGCGCTCATCGACCTCTCCGGCGACGACAGCTACGACGCGTGGTACGGCGCGCAGGGCGCGGCGTGGTTCGGCGTGGGCCTGCTGTTCGACACGGCGGGGCGCGACCGCTACCGGGTGCGCAGCGACGGGCAGGGCTTCGGCGGCGCCGGCGGCGTGGGCACGCTGGCCGACCGCTCCGGCGACGACGCCTACGAGGCGGTCGTCGAGGGTGCGGCCGCGGGCCGGCCCTCCTACCACTCGCAGGGCAAGGTGGCGGTGAGCAACGCGCAGGGCTGCTCGATGGGGCGGCGCGGTGACGGCGCCGACGGCCACTCGTGGGCCGGCGGGCTGGGCAGCCTGCTGGACGTGGAGGGCAAGGACAGCTACGTGGCGGGCAACTGGGCGCAGGGCTGCGGCTACTGGTTCGGCACCGGCCTGCTGTGGGACGGGGCCGGCGATGACGTGCTGCGCGCCCACGGCTGGGCGCAGGGCTCGGGCGCGCACTTCTGCGTGGGCATCTGCGTGGACGAGTCCGGCGACGACGTGCACGAGGTGGCGCAGGACTGGGGCCCGGGCTACGGGCACGACTTCACGGTGGGCGTGCTCTACGACGGCGGGGGCAACGACCGCCACGCGGCGGGCAGCTCGGGCCTGGGCTGGTCGATCAACCGCAGCGTGGGCCTGCTGCTGGACGCCGGCGGCGACGACACCTACGCCTTCGCCAAGGCGGGGCTGCAGGTGGGCACCGCGATCTTCGACGCGCGCCTGCTGGACCGCAGCGGCCCCTCGCGCTACTGGACGGAGAGCACCTCGCTGGGCCTGCTGCTGGACGCCGGCGGCCGCGACACCTACCCGGAGGGCTTCGCCGACGGCGGCACGCGCAGCGATGCGCCCGGCAGCGACAACGTGCGCGCGCGCAACCGCGGCGTGGCGCTGGACCGCGCCGCGGGCACGCTGGACGTGGAGCGCCCGCAGCCGCGCTAGGCGCCGGCGCGTGCCGCAGGGGCGGCCCGGGCGGCCCGCGGGCGTAGGCTGGAGGCATGGGAAGCACCCTCCAGCCGGGACCTGCGGGCGGGCCGGGTGTGCCGGGCGTGCCGGGTGTCCACGGTGCGCAGCAGGCTGGCGTGCCGCGCTGGGCGCGCCTCTACCCGTGGCTGGCCCTGGCGCTGGCGCTGCTGCTGGGCGCGCTGGCGTGGGCCTTGGACCGCCGCGCCGGGGCCCCGGTGCCGGCCCTGCCGGGCGCGACGGCCGCGCCGCAGGGCACGCCCGACCTCGAGGTGTTCGTGCAGCCCGGCTGCCCGCACTGCGAGGCCGCGCTCGCGTGGCTGGAGGGGCTGCGCCGCGAGCGCCCGGCGCTGCGCGTGGCCGTGCACGACCTGCTGCGCGAGGCGGGTGCGCGCGAGCGGCTGGCGGCGCTGGCGCAGGCGGCGGGCGAGCGGCAGGGCAGCACGCCCGGCGTGTGGGCGCGCGGCACGCTGCTGTGGGGCTGGCGCAAGGACGGCAGCAGCGCGGCGCGCGTGCTGGCCGCGCTGGACGGCACGGCCCCCGGCGCCGCGGGCCCTGCGGCGGCCGACGCCAGCGTGCAGGTGCCCTGGCTGGGGCGCTCCACGTCCAGCGTGCCCGCGGCGCGGTCCAGCGCCACGCCGCGGTTGCGCGCGCGCACGTTGTCGCTGCCGGGCGCATCGCTGCGCGTGCCGCCGTCGGCGA
>JBJTIJ010000373.1:0-14027 GCA_046094945.1 Planctomycetia bacterium
AGTCCGTCGCCCCCGGGACCGCTGTGCTCCTGCCAGCTCCTGCTGCACGTGCCTGACCACGTCCTCGTCAACTCGCGCACGCCAGCGGCTGCTCGCCGCGCCCTGATCCAGCCCAAGGGCACGACGCCCTCCTAACGCTCCACCAGGCGCTGCGACGGACGGCGGGCCGTGCCCCCGGGCGCTTGCAGCCGGGCCCGCGGGCGGGCGCTGGCAGGGGGGCGGCCAGCCCCCGTGGCCGACCCTGCCCCGACCCTGGCACCGTCGGCTCGCTCATGCCCCGCAGCGGTAGGTGGCCGCGGTGCGGATGTGCGCGTCCTCCACCTGCGCGCGGCCTTCCATGTCGGCCAGCGTGCGCGCCACGCGCAGCACGCGGTGCACGCCCCGCCCCGTGAGGCCTGCCGTGCGCGCCACCGAGATCATCGTGGCCTCGGCCTCGTGCGTGGGCTCGACGGCGGCGGGCAGCAGGCGGCCGGGGATGCGGCTGTTCCAGGGGCGGGCGAGGCCCAGCGCGCGCGAGCGTGCGCGCTGCATCTCGACCGCGCGCGCCAGCGAGCGCGCCTCGGGCGCGGGGGCGGCCTGCGCCACGAGCAGCTCCTGCGGATCGACGGGCTTCACGTCCACCGCCACGTCGAAACGGTCGCGCAGCGGCCCCGAGATGCGCTCGAGATAGCGCTTCACGACCAGCGGCGAGCAACGGCAGCGGCCGGGCACGCCCGCCCAGCCGCAGGGGCCGGGATTGGTGGCCACCACCAGCAACGCCTCGGCGGGGAAGGTGGCGCGCCCGGCCGCGCGGCCCAGCGAGAGGTGGCCGTCCTCCAGCGGCTGGCGCAGGGCCTCGAGGCAGGTGCGGGGGAACTCGGCCAGCTCGTCGAGGAACAGGACGCCGAGGTGGGCCAGCGACACCTCGCCCGGCCGCGGGAAGCTGCCGCCCCCCACCAGCCCCGCCAGGCTCGTGGTGTGGTGCGGGGCACGGAAGGGCCGGCGGCCCAGCAGGCCGCCCTGCAGCAGGCCGGCGGCACTGTGCACGCGGCTGGCCTCCAGCGCCTCCTCGTAGCCCAGCGGCGGCAGCAGGTCGCACAGGCGGCGTGCCAGCAGGCTCTTGCCGGCTCCCGGCGGGCCGCTCAGCAGCAAGTTGTGGCAGCCGGCCGCGGCCACGCGTGCCGCCGAGACCGCGAAGGGCTGCCCGCGCACCTCGGCCAGCGGGTCGCCGGCTGCCGTCTCGGGCTGCCAGGGCGCGCGCTCGACGGGCGCGAGGCGTGCCAGCCCGCGCAGGTGCGCCACGGCCTCGGCCAGCGTGCGCGGGGCCACGACCTCGAGGCCGGCCACGGCGGCCGCCTCCTGCGCGTTGCCGCAAGGCACCAGGGCGCGCGCGATGCCGGCGCGGCGGGCCGCCTCGGCCGCGGCCAGCACGCCGCGCACGGGGCGCACGTCGCCGTCCAGCGCCAGCTCGCCCACCACGAGCCAGCCCTCGAGCACGGAGCCGGTGCCCAGCAGGCCTTGCGCATCCAGGATGCCCAGCGCGATGGGCAGGTCCAGCGCCGGGCCCTCCTTGCGCGCGTCGGCCGGCGCGAGGTTGGCCGTCAGGGGCTCGCTGGGCCAGGGCCAGCCGCCCTGCAGGATGGCCGCCTGGATGCGCTCGCGCCCCTCGCGCAGCGCGCTGTCGGGCAGGCCCACGATGCGCAGCCCGCCACGGCCCCCGTCGCGCTCGGCGGCGATGGCCACCTGGATGTCCACCAGCCGGGCCTCGGCGCCCAGCAGCGTGCTGCCCGTGCTGCGGGAGAACTTGCGCATGCCCCACCCCCGCGCACCAGCGGCTCACGGTCACGCCGGCTCGCGGGCACGCGGGCTCGCGGGAGTCCTGGCTGGCGGGCACGCCGGCCCGGGCGGGCGCGCCCTCGAGGCCCGCCCACGCGCGAGGCCGTGGCCGGCGCCACGGGTAGCATCGGGCCGTCCCCGCGAGGCTCCCCATGACGCGCTCCCGCCCGTGGCTCCTGCTCCTGCCGGTCCTGCTGCTGGCCAGCCCGGGGGGCGCCCGCGCCGAGGACGACATCGCCGAGTCGGGCGCCGCCCGGCAGGTGGGCGCCCTGCTGCAGCAGGCCGTCGGCGAGGACCCGCGCCTGTCCTGGCGCGTGGGCGGCCAGCTGGGCAAGTCGGGCAAGGCCGCGCTCAAGTCCCTGCGCGACGCCCTGCCGGGCGCCAGCCCGGCGCAGGCCCTGGCCATCGCGCGCGCCCTGGTGCTGCTGGAGGACACGACGCGCGCGCTGGAGGCGGCCCGCACGCTGGCCGAGGACGAGAAGGCGCCGGCCGCGCTGCGCGTGGCGGCCGTGACGCTGGCCGAGCAGGAAGGCGACCTCGAGGAAGCCGACTGGCTCGAGGCGCAGCTGGACCGCATCACCGAGCCCGAGGTGCGCCTGTCCATGGCGCGCGCCCTGTGGCGCCTCAACCGCGCCAACAAGGCCAAGGGCAAGGAGGTGCTGCTGGGCTTCCTGCGCTCCAGCGACGCCGACCTGCGCGCGCAGGGCGCGCTGGCGCTGGGCGAGATCGGGGCGGCCAGCGAGGCCAAGCAGGTGCTCAGCGAGCTGCGCGACGAGCCCAGCGAGCGCGGGCGCACGGCGGCGCTGCTGCTCAAGGTGCTGCGCATGGAAGAGCAGCGCGACCTGGAGATGCGCACGCCGGCCGCGCCGGCCGGCGCCACGCCGCCCGCTGCGCAGGCTCCCGCGCCCGGGGCCGCCGCCCCGGGCCGCTGGCCGCTGCTGGACGAGATCCGGGAGAAGCTGCGCCAGGCCTACGTGGAGGCCGGCAAGGCCGACGCGCCCGGGCTGGAGGACGCAGCGGCACAGGGCTTCACCAAGGCGCTGGACCCGCACAGCGAGTACCTCGACCCCACCGAGAGCGCACGGCTCTTCGAGGCCCTCGATCCCTCCTACGGCGGCGTGGGCGCCTACGTGCAGAGCGACCCGCGCAACAACGAGGCCTTCACGATCAGCCGGCCCATCTTCGGCGGGCCCGTGGACCGCGCGGGGCTGCGCAGCGGCGACGTGATCACGGCCATCGACGGCGAGAGCACCGAGGGGCGCAGCCTCGACGAGTGCGTGCGGCGCCTCAAGGGCCCGGCCGGCACCAAGGTGGTCGTCACCGTCATGCGCCGCGGCTGGACCGAGACGCGCGACGTCGAGCTCGCGCGCGCGCGCATCGTCGTGCCCACCACGGCCTTCGACCTGCTGCCGGGCAAGGTGGGCTTCCTGCAGATCTTGTCGTTCAGCGAGGAGACGGCCGCCGAGGTCGCCAAGGTGCTCGACCGCTTCGAGGCCGAGGCCATCACCGGCCTGGTGATCGACCTGCGCTACAACGGTGGCGGGCTGCTCAAGAGCGCAGTGGACATCGCCTCGCAGTTCCTGCCGGCAGGCCTGTCGGTGGTCACCGAGAAGGGCCGGCCGGGCGTGTGGCCCACGCGCGAGTACCGCAGCAGCGGGGCCGGCAGCGGCCGCACGCACGTGATGTCGGTGCCGAAGGTGGTGCTGGTCAACCAGTTCACCGCCAGTGCGGCCGAGATCCTCTCGGGCGCGCTGCAGGTGCATGGCAAGGCGCGCCTGGCGGGCACCATGACCTACGGCAAGGGCTCGGTGCAGGTGCCGCTGGACCTGGACAGCCGGCCCGGCGAGGCCTTCACCGACAGCAACAAGAACGGGCGCTTCGACGGGGCCGAACGCTTCGTGGACGCCAACGGCAACGGCACCTGGGACAGCGGCGAGTCCTTCACGGACGCCAACGGCGACGGGCGCTGGAACGCGGCCGAGCCCTTCACCGACACCAACAAGAATGGGCGCTGGGACCCCGGCGCGGCCTTCAAGATCACGGTGGCGGCCTACTACCTGCCCGACGGCCGCCACCTGCACCGCGACACCAAGCTGGTGGACGGCAAGGTGGTGCCCACCGGCGGGCTGGCACCCGACGTCGAGCCCAAGGAAGACGGCTTCGACCTGTGGGAGCTGCAGGCGCAGAACCAGCTGGAGAAGGCCGACAAGGTGCGCGGCTGGGTGGACGGCCTCTTCGAGGCCGATGCCGAGGGCATGCAGCGCCTGGCGCGCTCCGACCGGCGCGACCCGCAGGCCTACCCCGGCTTCGACGACTTCTACAAGGGGCTGGACACGCGGCTGGACCGCGAGGGCGTGCGCTGGCTGGTGCGCCTGCACGTGCGCCGGCACCTGGCCAACGACCTGCGCCGCGAGCTGGTGGGCGACGTGGTGGACGACGTCGTGCTGCAGGCCGCGCTGCGCGACCTGTTCAAGACGCTGGGCCGTGACCTCGCCAGCGAGCCCGACCTGGCCTTCCTGGCCCGCTAGGGCGCGCGGTGGAGCACGACGACGGGCCCCGGCCCTGGCGCTTCCCGGCGCTGGAGGGCCTCGCCGGCCTCGCCCACGGCGTGACCACGCGCGCGGGCGGCGTGAGCACGGGCGACTTCGCCCGACTCAACGTGGGCCGCAGCACCCCGGACGCGCCCGAGGCGGTGGCCGAGAACCGCCGGCGCGCGGCGGCAGCGCTGGGCTTCGCGTCCTTCACCTCGCCCCGCCAGGTGCACGGCACGCGACTGGTGGAGGTGCGCGCGCCCGGCGGCACCACCGGCAGCGGGCCGGGCGGCAAGCCCGCAAGCGAGCCGGGCGAGGCCGACGGGCTGTTCACCGACGTGCCCGGCGTGCTGCTGGGCGTGCTGGGCGCAGACTGCCCCGGCGTGCTGCTGGTGGACCCCACGCGCCGGGCACTGGCCGTGGTGCACGCCGGCTGGCGCGGCGTGGCGGCCGGCATCGTGCCCGCGGCGGTGGCGCGGCTGCGCGAGCGCTACGGCTGCGATCCGCAGCATCTGTGGGTGGCCGTCGGGCCGGGCATCGGGCAAGACGCCTTCGAGGTGGGCCCCGAGGTGGCCGAGGCGCTGGAACGCTCGCTGGCCGGCGCGGCCGCCGCCCTGCGGCGCGGGCGCGGCGACCGCTGGCACGCCGACCTCGGCGCCGTGATCGCCGGGCAGGCCGTGGCCGCCGGCGTGCGCGCAGGCCAGGTGTCGCAGGCCCCCCACTGCACGCACCGCGACGGCAGCCTGTTCTTCAGCCACCGCCGCGACGGGACGCGCGCGGGGCGCCACGCACTGCTGGCGGGCTGGGCCCTGCCCCGCGACGGGGCCGGGCAGCCGGCCTAGACCTCGACGGCCTGCAGCACCTGCTCGAAGGAGGCGTCGAAGGCCTCGTGGAAGTCGTAGAGGCCGCAGAAGTCTTCCTTGCGGTCGTCGGCCGTCTTCTGCAGCAGGTCCTCGGCGATGAGGTGGAAGACGATCTCGCCGAAGTCGTCGGTGGCCGTCACGCCCCAGCGGCGCAGCACGTCGCGGGCCAGGAAGCCGAAGGTTTCCAGGGCCAGCTGGCGCACGCCCTCCATGATCTCGGGGCCCGTGATGTGGCGGCGCACCCCGCCGCGCTTGCGCAGCGTGTAGTCCAGCGCCTCGAACACGAAGGCGTAGGCCTCGGCGGCGTAGCGATGGTCGTGCTTGCGCACGATCGCCAGGATGCGCTCGTCCTTGTCCATCCTTGGGTGTCCGGGCTCCGGGGCCGGCGCCCCGCGGCGCGCGACCCAGCCGGCTACCCTAGCGGGGAGCGCAGCGCCGGGCCACGCGTCGCCTGGACGACGCGGCCCCCTATGGATCGGCTCCCCGGCGCCGATCGTGAGCGGCACCGAACAGGCACCTTCCAGCGACGCCTGACAGGCGCCTACGGCGCGGCGGCAGCGCCCGAGAGGCCGGGCGTGGCCGGGCGCAGGGCCAGCAGCAGGTCGTGCAGCACCACGCTGGGCGTGACGTTGGCGGAGGCGGCCGCCGCCAGGCGCGCGCAGCGCGCCAGCAGGTCCAGCCCCGTGCGCGGCGCAGGGGCCGCCTGGCCCAGCGCCGGCCGCCCGGCGGCCGCCTCGCGCGCCTCGACGGCCACCACGTGCAGCAGGTCGCGCAGGCCCTCGCGCAGCGCCTCGCCCTTGCGGTCGGGCGCCTTGCTGCCGGGCGGGTCGGAGGCCTCCAGCTGCGCGGCGCGCACGGCCGTGGCGGCCTGCAGCGCCGCCAGCAGGCGCTCGGCCGTGCGAGCTGCCTGCGGCGTGGGCCCGGCGGCCGACTGCCAGGCCTCGCGCGCCAGCGTGACGAGGTCGTCCTCGTGGATGCGCAGCGCACGCTCCAGCGAGCCGCCGGCGGCGCGTGCCACCTCGGCGGCACGCGCTGCCTCCAGGCCGCGGGCCTCGAGCGCGCGGGCGAGCTCGCCCGCCGCCAGCGGCGGCAGCGACAGGCGCCGGCAGCGGCTGTGCACGGTGTCGGGCAGCCGCTCGGGCCGCGTGCTCACCAGCAGGAAGGTGGTGCTGGGCGGCGGTTCCTCGAGCGTCTTGAGGTAGCGCGCCACGCCCTCGGGCTCGAGCGCATCGGCCGGGTCCACGATGAACACGCGCCGGCTGCCCACGCTGGGCTGGGTGTGGGCCTGCGCCAGCACGGGCTCCAGGGCTGCCACCGAGATCACCGTGGCCTTGTCGCGGCGCAGCCGCACGAGGTCAGGATGCGTGCCGCTGCGCGCGCGCGCGCACGCGGGGCAGGCGCAGCCCAGGCGGCCCTTGGGGCACAGCAGGGCTGCGGCGAAGGCCGTGGCCACCTCGCGCAGCGAGACGCCGTCGGGCCCCTCCAGCAGGTAGGCGGGCGAGATGCGCCCGCCGGCCAGCGTGCGCTCGACGAAGGCGCGCGCCGACGCGGGCAGCGCCGGCCCCGGCCCATCGCGGCTAGAAGAGGTCACGCACCGCCTCCCACACGCGCGCCTCCACCTCGTCGGGCGTGCCTGCGGCCGCCACCACGCGCATGCGCTGGGGGTCGGCGGCGAACAGGGTGCGGAAGCCCTCGGCCACGCGCTGGCGGTAGGCGACCCCGCGCGCCTCGATGCGGTCGCGCTCGCGCTGCATGCGGGCCTGCGAGCCGGCGTCGTCGAGGTCGAGCAGCACGGCACGGTCGGGCTCCAGGCCCCCGGTGGCCAGGCGGCTGCTGGTGCGCACGTCCTCGGCCGAGGCCCCGCCCGCCGCGCCCTGGTAGGCCTGCGTGGCGTAGTGCCAGCGCTCGCACACGACCACCTCGCCGCGCGCCAGGGCCGGGCGCACCACCTGCGTGACCAGCTGGCGGCGCGCCGCCTGGTAGAGCAGCACCTCGGTGAGCGCGTCCACCTCGCCCAGGGCGGGGTCGAGCAGCAGCGCGCGGATGCGCTCGCCGGCGGGCGTGCCGCCGGGCTCGCGCGTGTGCACCACGCTGCGGCCGTGGGCGCGCAGGCGCTCCACGAGGCGGCGTGCCTGCGTGGACTTGCCGCAGCCGTCCATGCCCTCGAGCACCACGAAGCGGCCCACGGCGGAAGCAGCGCCTTGGCTCACGGTCGCTCCTGCCGCCGGGGAGGCCGGCCGGGCGGGGGCGGTGCCCGCCGGGCGGCGCGCGCCTAGAGGCGCGCCAGCAGCGCGTCCAGCACGTGCTCGAGGTCGGGATCGGACTGGCGCCGGTCCTTGAGGTGGCCCAGCGCCCGGCTCACGCTGCTGTGGCTGCGGAAGCCGAAGGCGCGCGCCAGCCGCGTGAGCGGCAGCGAGGTGGCGCGCCAGGCGACGTAGAGGGCCGCCGCGCGCGGCAGGGCCGCCGAGCGGGCCTTGGTGGCCTGCTCGAGCACGGCCGGGTCGACGCCGAAGTGCGCGGCCACGGCGCGCTTGGCGCGCTGCACCACGTCCTCGCCCACGCTGGTGGCCGCCGGCGGCGCCACCTCGGGCAGGGAGGCGGCCTCCAGCGGCCGGCCCAGCGCGCGGCTGGCCACGGCCCAGCGGTCCAGCCACAGCACGGCGGCGTGCGGCGAGGCCGTGGCCTCCAGGATGGCCTCCACCACCTCCGGCGGCGCGCACAGGCCTGCGCCGGCGTGGCGGGCCGCCAGCACCCGCGCCAGCAGGTCGCGACCCGGCGCCGCCAGCCGCAGCACGGGCCCGGCGCACAGGCGCGAGGCCAGGCTGGCCTCCAGCCCGCCCACCTCGCGCGGGTGCGCCCCGCCGGCCACCACCAGCCGCGGGCCTCCCAGCGCCGAGCGCTCCAGCAGCCGCGCGAGCTCGGCCTCGGTGGCGCGCCGACCGGCCACGGCCTCGAGGCCATCGACCAGCAGCAGGCGGCGGGCGTCGAGGTCGGCGCGCAGCGCGCGCAGCGCGGTGCTGGGCGCGCCGGGCCGCGTGGCGGCCCCCACGCGCTGGGCCAGGCGCCGGCCGCCCAGCAGCAGGGCTGCGCCCGGCGCGCGCCCGGCCACCTGCGCCTCCACGGCCTCCAGCAGGTGCGACTTGCCGCTGCCCGGCTCGCCATACAGGTAGACGGGCGCGCCGCCGCCCGGGGCCTCGCCGGGCGTGCCGGCCAGCGCCACGCTGCCGGCCACGCCCTCGAGCAGCGCAGCCTCCCAGCGATCGGGGTCGGCCGTGACGAAGCTGCCCAGGCTCGGCGCCGGGCGCTCGCACGCCAGGCGCGCCTCCCAGGCCTCGGGGCCCTGCGGCAGGCGCTCGCGCAGCGCGCGCTTGGCGCCCTGCGCCGCCCCCACCGTGACGCTCACGCGCACGCCGCGGCCCAGCACGCGCTCGCTGGCCTCGCGCACCACGCCCGCGAAGGCCAGCTCGATCCACGAGCGGTGCACCTCGGTGGGCACGGCCAGCGTGATCGAGTCGCCGTCCACGGCGGCCACGTCCACGTCGCGGAACCAGAGCCGGTAGCGGCTGCGGCCCACGCCCTCGCGCAACTCGCCCGCCAGCGCCTGCTGCACCTCGTGCAGCAGGGGCAGGGGCGCGCCCGGGCGCGTCGTCGTGCTGCTCGCCTCGGCCACCGCCTGCCCTCGCCCGCGCACGCCCGGGCCTCAGCGCCCGGCCGCGTCCGCAGCCTCCTGTTGTAGCTCGCGCGCGCCGACGTGGCCGGGCTCGAGCCGCAAGATCGCGGCCGCCTGCGCGAGGGCCTCCTCGCGCCGGCCCTGCTCCAGCAGCATGCGCCCCAGGCGCAGGCGGTCGTCGGGCTCGCCGGCCTCGCGCCGCGCAGCCTCGGGCAGCGTCTCGACGAGCAGCACCTGCACCTGCCGCTCGCGCAAGGCCTCGGCCGGGCGCCCCAGCGCCTCGAGGGCCTCGGCATAGGTGCGGTGCAGCAGCAGGTCGGGCGGCTCGCCGGGGTCGGCCCCGAAGGGGCTCACGTCCACGATCTCCTCGCAGGTGCGCGCCACCGCCGCCATGTCGCCCTGCTGCTTGTACCAAGCAAGCAGCTCGCGCCGCACGCCGACGTCCTCGGCCGCGATGGCCGCGAAGGCCTCCAGCTCGGCGGCCGACTTCGCCAGCTGCTGCTCGGCACGGTAGAGCCGGGCCAGCTGCAGGTAGGGGCTGTCCTTGGCCAGGTAGCGCGGGAAGCAGCGCTTGGCGGCCTCGAGGTGCGCGACCGCCTGCGCCGCGGTCTCGGGCTTCTCCAGCGCCCGCGCTGCCAGGAACAGGCGGGCCTCCAGGTCGTCGCCTCCGCCGGACAGCAGCCGCTCCAGGGAGGCCTGCGCGAGGTCGAGCCGCTTGCCGCGCCGGGCCAGCCCGGCCTCCAGCAGCAGCACCTCCGGGTCGGCCGGCGCCAGCGCGCGAGCCTTGCCCAGCGCGGCGGCGGCGTCCACCTCCACGCCGCGCTGCAGGTGGGCGTGGCCCAGCCGCGCCCAGGCCGCGGCATCCTGTGGCTGCTGCTTCACCCGCTCCTGGAAGGCCGCGAGGCTGGCGTCATCCCAGCGCGGCACCATGCGCCAGCCGCCCACGCGCCGGGCCACGAAGGCCTCGAACTCGGCGTCGTAGTCCTTGAGCTCGGCCTTGAGCACCTCGCGGAACACCTCGGCGGTGGTCTTGTCGCGCGCGAAGAGGCGCAGCATGGCCGGGATGACCGCGAAGCCGCGCGTCTCGGTGAGGTGCTCGGCGATCAGCCCGCCCTGGTAGTAGGCGAAGAGGATGTCGGGGCCGCGGAAGGCCGCGTTGATGCGGTCCATGCGCAGCAGCCGGCCGTTGCGCCAGCGGTCGTAGAGCTCGCGGTCCATGTCGCGGCCCCAGCGCGGGCGGCGCGCCTGCTCCTCGTAGACGCTCAGGCCCTCGGTGAGCCAGCGCGGCACCTGGCCCTCGCTCACGCCCAGCGTCACCACGTGGGCGAACTCGTGCCAGGCCGTGCGCGACCACGAGAACGAGCCCATGGGTCGCGAGGTGGGCCCCAGCAGCGTGATCACCTTGCCGAAGCACACGCCCAGTGCCGGCAGGCCGGGCACGCCCACGCTGCGCACCGAGAAGTCGTCCACGCGCTGGAAGGCGTCCACGTGCACCACGGGCGTGAGCTCGAGCCCGTACTTGCGCGAGAGCGTGTCCCAGGCCTCGTCCAGCAGCGGCACCAGGTAGGGCTCCAGCACCTTGGCCTCGGCCGGCGCCATGCGCACGCGCAGCCGGGGCGTCTCCACCACGCTGAAGCGCTCCATGGCCTCGAGGGCCTCGAGCCAGTTGTCGCGCTTGACGTCGCTGTAGCGCTTGCTGCGCGTGACGGCCTCCTGGAAGGCCTTGCGCGCCTCGTCGGTGCGCCCGAGGTTCATCAGGGCCTCGCCCAGCGTGACGTAGGCCAGCGCGTCCTGCGGGTCGACCTCCAGCGCCTTGCGCGCGAGGTCGGCAGCGCGGTCGTAGCGCCGCTGGCGCTCGCCCACCAGGTCGCTCACCACCAGCCACAGGCGCCCGTAGGAGGGATCGTCGGCCAGCACGCGCGCCGCGAGCTCGCCCGCCTCCGCCGGCTTGCCGGTGATGGTCAGCAGGGCCACGCGCACGGCGCGCGCCTCCTTGCTGGCGGCGTTGACGGCCAGCGCGCGCGCCAGCAGGGCCTCAGCCTTCTCGTAGTCGCCGTTGCCCACGTGCACCGAGGCCAGCAGCGCGAGCGCCGGCACGTGGCGCGGGTTGGTGGCCAGCGCGCGCTCCAGCTGCCGGATGGCCTGGTCCTGCTGGTAGAAGACCAGCGCCACGCGGGCCAGGCCCACGCGCGCATCGGCCAGCTCCTCGTTCTCCTTGAGCGCCTGCGTGAAGTACTTGCGCGCCGTCGACTGGCCGTTCTTGCCGCGGTCCTCCAGCCACACGCCGGCGTACTGCAGCAGCAGGTCCAGGTCGCCGGGCTCGGCCTTCACGCGCTCGCCCAGCAGGCGCAGCGCGTCGGGCAGCATGTCGTCGGCGGGGTTGGGCGAGAGCCACGTGGCGCGGATGGCGGCGGCCGCCACGAAGGGCAGCTCGGCGTCCTGCACGTCCACCTTGGCGTAGGCGGCCACCACCGCGTCGTAGGCCTCCAGCGCCTCCTTGCGCCGGCCGCGCTCCTCGAGCACGCGTCCCAGCACGGCCTGCGCCACGAGGTGCGCGGGCACCTCGGCCAGCAGGCTGCGGGCCAGGGCCTCGGCCTCGGCAAGGCGCCCCAGCTCGAGCAGCAGGTCGAGCCGCAGGGCGGCCAGCCGCCGGTCGTCGCGCCGCGCCTCGTGGGCCGGCGCCACCAGCGCCAGGCCCTCCTCGTAGGCGCCGGTGCGCTCGGCCACGCGCGCCAGCAGGTAGGGCGGCAGCGGGTGCGCCGGGTCCAGCTCGGCGAGGCGCTGCTTGCGCGCGCGCACCTCGTCGTGGTTGCCCGACTGGAAGGCCTTCTGCCCCCCCTCGACCTGCAGCGCGATGCGCTCGGCGCGCGCCTCGTCGGCCTCGCCCTCGCCGGCGCGCGCCGGCACGAGCGCCGCGCGCGGCAGCAGCAGCAGCGCCAGCAGCAGGGCGGCGAGGCGGGCCAGGGCGCGGGCACGGGCCCGGGCGATGTCGCGGGAAGGGCGGTGGGCCATCGGGCGCATCGTACCCGCGCAGCGCGGGCCGCCCGGCCGCGGGCGGGGCCGCGCCAAGGTGGCGGCCGCCGCCGGGCCGGGCCATGCTTGGCGCCATGAGCGAGCCCCGCCCCTTCGTCCCCTCCCAGCGTCTCCAGCGCCTCGGCGGCTACGCCTTCGACGAGGTGCAGAAGCGGGTCGCGGCCCTGCAGGCGCAGGGCATCACCCCCACCGACTTCGGCGTGGGCGACCCCACGGTGGCCACGCCCCGGCTGGTGCGCGAGCGCCTCAAGGTGGCCGTGGACGAGCGCGCCTGCTCGGGCTACCCCGACTACGCCGGCGACCTGGGCTACCGCACCGCGGTGGCCGCGTGGATGGAGCGGCGCTTCGGCGTGCGGCTGGACCCGGCCACCGAGGTGTGCGCCACCATCGGCAGCAAGGAGGCCGTGTTCAACGTGCACGAGGGCCTCGTGGACCCGGGCGACATCGTGCTCATGCCCTCGCCCGGCTACCCGCCCTACAAGCGCGGCACGCAGTTCGCCGAGGGCACGCCCTGGTTCTACCCCCTGCGCGCCGACAACGGCTTCCTGCCTGACCTCGACGCCATCCCCGCCGACGTGGCGCGGCGCGCCAAGGCCATCTGGACCTGCTACCCCAACTCGCCCACCGGGGCGGTGGCCAGCCGCGAGGTCTACGCGCGCATCTTCGAGCACGCGCGCCGCCACGGCTGGGTGGTGCTCAGCGACGAGGCCTACAGCGAGGTGTGGTTCACGGCGCAGCCGCCGCCCTCGGCGCTGGAGGTGAGCAAGGAAGGCTGCCTGGCCTTCTTCTCGATGTCCAAGCGCAGTGCCATGACCGGCTGGCGCGTGGGCTGGGCATGCGGCGACGCGCGCCTGGTCTCGATGTTCCGCAAGGTGAAGACCAACATCGACTCGGGCACGCCCACCTTCATCCAGGACGCGGCCGTGGCGGCGCTGGGCGACGAGGCCCACGTGGCCGCCTTCCGCGACGAGTACCGCGCCAAGCGCGACATCCTGTGCGACGGGCTGCGCCGCGCCGGCCTGCCGGTGCGCGTGCCCGACAGCACGCTCTACCTCTGGCAGCGCGCCCCGCAGGGCATGAGCGGCGTGGACTTCGCCGGGCCCCTGCTGGCGCCCGAGATCGCGGTGGTGGCCACGCCCGGCGAGTGGCTCAGCGACCCCGTGGCCGACGGCACCAACCCCGGCGCCGGGCACGTGCGCTTCGCCCTCGTGCCCTCGCTGGAGGCCACGCGCGCGGCCGCCGAGCGCATCGCCACGCGCCTGCCCGGCCTGCTGCGCGCCTAGCGGGCCCGGCCCGCCTGCCGGCGCTCGCTAGCGCCCTAAGGCCGCCGGCCCGGGGATCTCCAGCTCGACCAGCACCGGCAGGTGGTCGCTGGCCGTGCGCGTGACCGTGTCCAGCACGCACTGCACGTGGTGCACGCGCACCGGGTCGCGGTAGAGCACGCGGTCCAGGCACACCAGCGGCCGCTGGCTGGGCCAGGTGGCCTCGCCGCGCGCCGGGTGGTGGTCGAGCCGCGCGAGGTGGAAGCGCGCGTCGTGCAGCGCCCCCTGCACGAGCCGGCGCCCCCACTCGTTCCAGTCGCCGGCGATCACCGCCGGGTGGCCGTGGGGCAGGTCCGCGACCAGGTGCGCGAGCAGGCGGCGCACCTGCACCTTGCGCTCCAGGTGCATCAGGCCCAGGTGCACGTTGGCCAGCAGCCAGCCGCCGGGCACGGCGTGGTCCACGCGCGCCACCAGCGCGCTGCGGCGCTTCTTGGGCGGCACGGTCAGGTCCACGTTGCGCACGTCCCACAGCGGCAGGCGCGAGAGCGTGGCACTGCCGTAGCCGCCGCTGCCCACGCGCACGTTCAGCCCCAGCGCGGCGTGCGGGTAGTCCAGCTCGCGCGCCAGGCGCTGCAGCTGGCTCTCGCGGCGGCTGCGCGCCACCGACTCGTCCACCTCCTGCAGGCAGACGATGTCGGCGTCCAGCCCCTTGAGCACGTGGATGGTGCGGTCGAGGCGGTAGCGGCCGTCGGTGCCGATGCCCTTGTGGATGTTCCAGGTGGCCAGGGTGAGGCGGTGCGACACGCGGTGGGCAGCAGGGGGACTTGCGGGGGGGAGGCGCTGGGGCGAGTAT
>JBJTIJ010000374.1:0-4271 GCA_046094945.1 Planctomycetia bacterium
GGCGCAGGTCGTAGTCCGAGCCCGTCACCGAGCGGAACAGCGAGACCTCGTAGGCGCCTGCGCCGTCCACCAGCACCATCACGGGCGCGTTGCCCGTGGGGATGATCCAGGCCTCCAGGTCCAGGCCCTCGGTGGTGGCGAAGGCCGCCTGCGGCTGGAAGGCGATCACGCCGCCCCGGGCGAAGACGGCGCCGCCCCCGGTGCGCCCGCCCTGCGGGTCGACCTTCACGTCGCCCTGCACGGCCATCGGCAGCAGCCCGCTGGCGCCGTCGATGCGTTCGAAGGCGTGGCTGAGCACGGTCTCGGCCACGTGCACCGTCACCTCGTCCACGTCGCGGCCGTTCTCGTCCTTGCTGCGCTGGAAGGCCAGCGTGGCCAGGCGCCCGCCCATGCTGCGCGCCTGCGCGCGACGCGCCGCGTCGAGCAGTTGCGTGCGCGCCAGCGTCATGCCGGTGGCGCGGCCGGCGCTCTGGATCCAGCCCACCGACATGCCGGCCATCACGGCCACGATGCCCATGATCACGATCAGCTCGACGAAGCTGAAGCCTCGCGAGCCCGCGTGCCGAGGGCCAGGGAGGGGCCGGTCGGTCACCATCCCTTGCGGTCATCCTCGGTGTTGGGCAGGCCGTCCTCGCCCATGCTGAAGACCTGGAAGCCGTTGGGGTTCACGAAGCCGCCCGCCTCTTCCTTCCACGGGCGCGGCTGCACCGGGCCCTTGGTGCGCGAGGTGTAGGTGGGCGGGTCGCGGTCGGCCTGAACGTAGGCCGTGTTCACGAAGTAGATGAGCGGGTTGCCCCAGCCGTCCACGATCTCGCGCAGCTCCACGCCCCGGCTGGTGGCCGCCGTGCTGAGGCGATCGTCGTCCAGGTTGGCGAGGTCGCGTTCCTCGTTGAACTCGGCGTCCGTGCCCACCGACGGCCAGTACAGCGCCTGGTAGAGCGCCTCGATGCCCTCGTTCTCGCCGTTGCTGGTGTGCTTGATGGGCGTGCCCACGCTGCCCGCCGCCAGGTGGATGTCCTTGAGCAGCACGGGCGGGTACATGCCGTGCTTGCCCTTCCACGTGTCGGCCAGCGCCTTGACGCGCCGCAGGATGTCGTCGGTCTGCACCTGCGGCCCGCGCTTGATCCAGATCTGCACCACCACCACGCCCAGGCCGGCGAGCACGGCAATGATGCCCATCACGACCAGGATCTCGATGAACGAGAAGCCAGACTGGCGGCGGGAGGCGGTTCGGGTCATGGCAGGGGCTCCTCAGGCGGCGCGCGCGCCGCGCGCGGTCACTTCTTCGTGCGGACGATGCGGATGTCCTTCACCTTCACGTCGTAGGGCAGGGCCGACGGCGACCAGCCGCCGATCCACAGCTCGGCCTTGCCGCTCACGCCCTTGAAGCCGCTGACCTTGTCGCTCACGACGGGCACCTGCTCGTCGTTGAGGTACACGGCCATCAAGCCCTCGCGGGCGTCCTCGCGCACGATGCGCACCTCGACCCACTCGCCCTGCGGCCAGGCGCGCTCGGCGCCCGCCTCGTCACGCACGCGCTTGACCTCGCCGTCCTTCCACTGGGGCGAGAGGCCCGTGCCGATGCGGGCCGCCACCAGGCCCTTCTCGAAGCACAGCAGCACGCCGGGGTGGCGCGACGGGATGCCGCCCGCGCCCTGGCCGGAGGTCCCCGTGGCGCCCTGCACGGCCACGCCGAAGAAGATGTTGTTGGCGCGCGAGCCGTCGGCTTGCGTCGTGGGGATGCGCAGCTTGAGGCGCACCTCCTCGAAGGTGGCCTTGTCGAAGAAGGCCTGGCAGTAGGCCGCCACGGTGGGGTCGGCCATCGAGCCGTCCTTGTCGGCCTTGCCGTCGAACACCAGCAGGCCGCCCTCGGGCTCCAGGCTCACCTTCACGTTGCTGCGCTCGGCCGTGATCCACTCCTTGGTCAGCTGGCTCATGCCCTCGAAGGAGACCACCTTCTCCTCCAGCGAGCGCCAGTGCTTGACGCGCGTGAGCGTCTTGTCGGCCCAGTCGCGCCAGCGCGCCCACGGGTTGGCCGGCTGGCCCTCCTCGGGGGCCGGCACCTTGCCCAGCACGAGCACGAGGTCCTGCTGGCAGGCGTCGTAGTTCTCGTCGCCTCCCAGCCGGTAGCTGGCGTAGGCGCGCATGCACAGCGCCGCCGGCTGCTCGAGCAGGTTGCGGTCGTCGTTGCGCTTGAGGACGCGGTCGCAGGTCTCGCGCGCCAGCTCGAAGCGCTTGCGCGCCGAGAGGTGCTGGGCCTGCAGCAGCACCCAGGCCTCGCGCAGCGTGCTGGCCACGGTCTTGGCGGTGATGCCGTCGGCCTTGGCAGCGCGGGAGGCAAACGCCACGGCAGCCTCGTAGTGCTCGGGCGAGGGACGCGCGAGGATGGCGTCCAGGCGCGCGGTCTCGTCGGCCAGCAGGCTGCGGGTGGCACCCTCCTCGGCGCCGCCGCGGCCGGCGGTCTCCCCGCCCCAGCGCAGGTGGCTGATGGCCAGCCAGCCGTCCAGCTCGCTGGCGTCGGGCGCGAGGTCCAGCGAGCGGCGCAGCGCACGGATGGCCGCGGCCGTGTTGCCGGCCCGGGTGGCCAGCACGCCGGCCAGGTGCTCCAGGTACGAGGCGCGCGCAGCCTCCTCGCGAGCGGCCGAGAGCAGCTGCCCGGCCTGGTCGGCCGAGATGCCCAGCGGCGGCAGCGTGGCGGCCGGCTGGGCCGGGTCCGCCGGGGCCGCGGGGTCCACCGGCACGGGAGCCTTGAGGGCCATGGCGATCAGGGCACGGCCCAGCGAGGGCGACACCTGCTCGTCGTCGCGCCGGCCGGGCGAGGCGCCCTGCCGCAGCGCCAGCTCGCAGGCGCTGAAGGCGCCCGCGGCGGCGCGCGTCTCGCCCAGCCGCCAGCAGGAGAGGCCCAGGTTGTAGAGCGCCTCGGCACGCCACGCGCCAGCGCCCTCCGTCGAGGCCGCGGCCATCGAGTAGGCGCTCTTGGCGCCGGCGAGGTCGCCCAGCGCATACAGCACGCCGCCGCGCGCCAGCAGCGCGCGCGGGTGGTCGCCGCGCTGCGCCAGCGCGGCGTCGGCCGCCTGGCGCGCCTGCGGCAGCTCGCCCACGCGCAGTGCCGCCTCGGACCGGCGCACCTGGGCGTCAAACGCGGCCCCGGCACGTGCGTAGGAGGCGAGCGCCTCGCGATCACGGCCCAGCGCCGTGTAGGCATCGCCCATGCCCAGCGCGACCCGCTCGTTGGCGTCCTCGAGGGCCTTGGCCTTGCCGTAGTACTCGAGCGCCTGCTCGGGCAGGCCCAGCCCCACGAGCGCGGCATCGCCCAGCCGGATCCACGGCTCGGCTCGCGTGGGCACGGCCCGCGCGTAGGCCGAGAGCGCACGCAGCGCGGCCTGCTCGTCCTTGAGCGCGTTGTAGGCCTCGACGAGGGCCACCAGCACCTCGGCCTGCACCTCGGGGGGGTGCGCCTTCTCGGCCACCACGCGCGCACGCTCCAGCAGCGTGACTGCGCGACGCCAGCCCTCGCGCTGCTCCTTGCCGGTGCGGCCCACCGCCGCCATCTCGCGCGCGGCGTCCTGCAGGCCCCGCAAGTTCATGGTGGTCTCGACAGGCTCGATGCCCAGGGCGCGGCGCACCGACTGCTCGTAGACGTTCTCCACCGAGCGGCGCAGGTTCCACTGCGGGAACTTGGTGCCCGGATCGGTGTTGCGGTTGCCCTTGCTCTTCTTGGCCACGCTCACGGGGTCGAGGCCGGCCTTGGTGGCCTGCTCGCCCGAGCCGATCAGCGCCCATTCCACCTGCAGCTTCTCGGCGCCGTCGCCCGCCGCCAGGCGGCGCTCCAGCGCGCGGAAGCCGTCTTGGCCGCGGCGCACGCCGTCGATGGACACGATGGCGACGAAGGTCTGCTTGCCGGCCACGTCCACCCAGTCGTAGACGTCCTCGGGGGTGGGCACGTACTGCTCGAAGACGATGGGCGCCACCTGCAGCGGCACCGAGGCGTCGTCGGCATCCAGCGCCGGCAGCGTGCCGCGCAGCAGCCGGCGCGCCGCCGGGGCGAGCCCGGGCACGGTGGGCGGCAGCGGGACGTCCAGCACGATCTCGGGCGGCAGGTCGATCTCGACCGGCGGCAGGGCACGCGTGTCGCTCACGCGCTCGTAGGGGTTGCGACGCTCCTGGCCGCCCGCCTCGAACGACGGGCGGGCCAGCGGCGTGGGGGCCCCCGGGCGCGGGGGGGGGCGGCCGGGCCCCCCCGGGGGGGGGGGGCGGGGCGGCGCCCGGGG
>JBJTIJ010000375.1:0-8351 GCA_046094945.1 Planctomycetia bacterium
TCTTGCGACTCGCACGACACGTAGCCCCGGGGTCCGTAGTGCAGCAGGACGCGGGCGTGGAGCATGTCGGCCAAGTTTCGTGCCACTGCGTCAGAGGGCAGTGCGGCGCCTAGCGAAACGCCAAGACATCTGAGCACATCGGTGGAACGTGCGAGGCTTCGTTCTTGATCTATCTGTCCGCGGGATCTGCTGAAACAGGCCTCAATAGTTCGAACAGCATCCTTGCGCGATGTTCCGGGGTGTCCCGCCAGGGCTGCCGCCTCGATGCAGGCGTCCTCGAAGGCCGCCAACAGGACGGGCACAGAGCTGGTTGCTGGGCGCGGGGACGAACGCCGCAAGCTCCTGTATGCGACAGAACCGCGATGTAGAGCCCAGACCATTTCCCGCACCCGGCCCCTCGCAGCACACTGACGGGACCAGATGAGCGCCAAAATCACTGCACGCGGCCAGTTGGCTTCTGCATGCAGGGAGGACCGCAGCAAACGCAAACCATCCCAAGCAGGCGTCATGCCTGACACGAGTTGTGCCGCCACGCGATCTACAGCAGAGTCACGCGACCACACCGGCACCGCCGTGAAGGGCGCCGCCACATCGCAGTTGAACTTCGACCTCCACAACGTGGTCAGGTAGCCAGATCGACCCGGGCCCTCCACCGGCCAAGCGTGCTCGTCATCCGGCCCGCCCACGTCGCCAAGCGACAGCCGCCAAAAATACGCCCTGTACTGCGGAGGCGCCTGATTGTGGTCGGAACGAGCTTGCGCCATGCGATTGCACAGGGCGTCGTAGAGCGCCTTGTCGAAGACACGCCCGCCGGCCCCGCCAAGGCACTCAGCGGGCACAACACGCCGGCCATACATTTGGCGCAAGTCCGAAAGACAAAACCCCCAACGCAGAGGCGCAGAGCCGCCGCGCGAAGCGTGCAACTTGACAAGTAGCCTGAAGTTGCCGCTGGCCGCCGTGGCAGCCAACCCGAAAGCCTGCGCGGCGCTGCTCGCCACCGCCCAGAGACCATCATTGCTTCGTGATTGGCACACCAGACGGGCTCGGGTTAGCCCCGACCGCATCAAGGCAGAGTCGCCAACCGTGACTCGGTAGCTGGCTACGGTAAGCCAGACATCCCTGAGTCCCGCGCGTCGGCATAGGGCCTCAGCGTGTCGCGCTGCGGCGCGCCGGCGGGCGGCCTTAGCGCCCGGCGCCGCCGCCAGCAAACGAGCGTGGTGTACAGCCACAAGAGCGCGCAGAAACACTCGCTCTTGCCCGTCGGCCGCCCTGAGGGCGCGCCTGCAAGATGCCGCTACGGGAACAGCTTGTGTATACCGTGCGTGCGCCAGGGCCCCGTAAACGCCTCGCTCTGCGCTTGGAAGCCGCGAGAGGCTATTGGCGAACGACAGCGAGACCTGTGCCAGCAAGTTGGCCTCTGTCTTGGTGCGAGGCCAGTAGTTGGCCAGCAAGCCAACCCACGGCGCGAGGCCACGAACGCTCTTCTTGCGTAGCGGCCTGAGCGCAAGCAGTTTCAGGGCAGCTTCGTGCTGGCCGGACAACCAGGCCACCTTGGGTCTCTGTGGCGGCGTGGCTAGTCGAGGGTCTTGTTGTGTCAGTCGCGCCAAGGCACGCGCGGCTTGCGGTGTGGGGTCTACGAATGGAAGTAACGCAGCAGCGATCGCGCGATGGTTGGGGATGTGGGGGCATGCTTCGAGCGCCACAATCGACGGGGTGGGCCCGTGCCGGAGCGCGGCCCGCCATAGTGAGGCGATGAGCGACGGGCCGTGAGCGAGCAGGTCGCCTCCTGAGACGACGATGCGGCGGGCACGCTGGCTTCTCAGCCCCGCACAGGCTCTTCGCTTGTGCCTGCCGGGTGTCGGCACCCGGTCAACGATACGCACGACGAGCGTCGGCCGATGGGGCATCTAAGAAGCATGACGCTTTGGCGCCGCCAGCGCAAGATCATGGGGGAGGTGTTCCTAGGATGCCGATGCAGGGCGGGACGCCCACGACACCTAACAGGAGGCCTCCGGATGAAGCACTTCAACGCATTGATATTGGCGATTGTCGTCGCTGTGACCAGTGGCGGCGCATTCCGGGCAGCCCAGGCCGCCCCAAGCGAGCGCGGCGTGTCCCTGGCGGGCAATGGTGTGCTTGTCGTGACCGGTTGGGCTGGGCGCCCGGCAGCGATCGTGGATTTCACGACCGGCGCCACTACGAGGGTCTGGATCGCCAGCGATGTCCAGTGTGTGGCCTTGCCTTGGCCGGTGATTGGGTCTCTTGGCGTCTTGATCGACCAGACGGCCTATGTCGTCAACGACCGTGACGCGATGTGGGACTAGCCGGGGCGAGATGTGCGGAGGAGGTTCACCACCTCCTCCATCACCGCCTGCGCGAAGCGCTTCTCCTGCTCGCGCAGCGCGCCCTCCGAGGGCGCCCAGCGCAGCCACGGGCCCGTGGCGACGCTCACGGGCGTCATGTGCAGCCAGCGGGCGCCGCGCGGCCAGGCCTTGAAGGAGCCGTGGATGGCGGCCACCAGCACGGGGGCGCCGGTGCGGCGCGCCAGCAGGCCCACGCCGCGCTGGGCGGGGCCGGGCAGGCCGTCGCGGCTCAGGCGCCCCTCGGGGAACAGCGCCACGCCGTGGCCGCGCTTGAGGTGCGCTGCGGCCCGGCGCAGGCCGGCGTGGCCCCGGCGCCCGGCGCTCATGGGGATGGCGCCCACGAGCGCGAAGAACCAGCGCCCGGCCGGGCGCCGGTAGAAGTCGTTGGTCATCAGGAAGGTGATGCGCCGGCGCAGCACCAGCTGCAGGAAGGCCGGGTCGAGGTACGAGCAGTGGTTGGCGCACAGCAGGAAGCCGCCCGGGGGCAGGCGCGGGTGCGGCGTGGTGCGGTGCGCCCCGAACAGCGGGCGGAACAGCAGTAGCACGAAGCCGCACAGCAGCGCGTAGCCCGCCTCGTAGACATGGCGCCACAGGCGCGCGACGGGCCCCGGGCGGTGGAGGATCGAGGCCACCGTGCGGCCTCGCGCGGCCGGCCTACTTGGCGGGCGCGGCGGCCGGCTTGGCGCAGGCCTTGTCCATGCGCCCCTTGAGCTCCTGCGCCTGCTTGCCCACCTCGTTGCGCTCGGCGCCGGCGCCCAGCATGCGGTAGGCGTCGGCGTAGTAGCGGTAGGCGCTGCGCGCCACCTCGCAGTCGGTGTCGTTCGTCAGCGTGAACATGGCGCCGAAGACGCGCGCGGCGTTGACGCGCGCGCTGTAGAGGTCGCCGCGCTCGGCGCGCTCGCCGTACAGCTCGGTGACGCGCAGGTAGTGCAGCAGCGCGCCCTCCAGCAGGTCGAGCGCCTCCTTGCGCGCGGCCTGGTTGGCGCCCGCGCTGGCCTGCTTGGCGCTGGCCTCCGAGAACATCACGTCGCCGAAGGCCGTGTAGGCCGCGGCCAGCATCGAGGCGTCGTCGGAGGCCACCGGCGCGTCGATCACCTGCTGCAGGAAGGGCTTGGCCTTGGCCTGGTCGCCCTGGAACACCAGCATGCGGCCGATGCCCACCAGCGCGCCCAGGCGGGCGCCGGCCACCTCGTCCTTGGCGGCCGACTCGGCCTCGATGCGCGTGAGCAGCGAGCGGTAGGCCTGCTCGGCGGTGGCCAGCTTGGCCTTGTCCTTGCCCGCCCCGGCGGCCTGGAACAGCTGCACGCGGGCCAGCTCGGCGGCGTAGAGCGCGCGCTTGTTGAGGCCCGCCGAGCCGATCAGGCCCTCGAGGGCGGCCTGCGCGCCGGCCGCGTCGCCGGCGGCCAGCAGGCCGCGCGTCTTGCGCATCAGCAGGCCCGGCAGGTAGTAGGCCTTGGGGAACTCGGCGCTCATCTGCTCGATCACCGGCAGCAGCTGCTGGATCTCGTCGAGCTGGGCCACGGCCACCGCGCGCTGGTTGATGGCCACCTGGCGGGCCACGCCCTTGAGGGTGTTGGCGGCGCGCGCGAAGGCGTCGGCGGCCTCGGCGAAGAAGCCGGCCGAGCCGTCGGTCTGGCCCTGCTGGAAGTCGGCGTTCTCGAGGCACTCGAGCACGTAGATCTCGGCCACCTGCGCGGCCGGCACGTCCTGCGTGCCGAGCTTGACGCTGTCGTAGCCCAGCGCCGTGATCTTGGTGGCGCGCGTCTCCTCCAGCACCGTGGCGTCGGGCTCCTGGCCGGCCGGCACGAGGTCGTTCAGCTGCTTGGGCAGCCACTTGCCGTCGCGCAGGCGGATGGCGTCGGCCTGCGCGGCCGGGGCCAGCGCCAGCGAGAGGCCCAGCGACAGGCCCAGCGCGCCCAGCAGGGCGGCGGAGAGGGTGCGGAACGTCATGGGGGGCCCTCCGGGGCGACGAGCGAGCAAGCGACGGGGCGCCACCCTACCGAGGCCCCTGCGGGGGGTCAACCGCGCCCGCCGGCGGGCCCGCTGGCAAGCCCGCGGGCGAGGCCGCGGGCCTGCGGGCCGCAGCCGGCCCGCGCCTAGCGCGGCGCGCCGCCGGCCTGCCCCAGCGCCAGCAGGTCCATGGTCAGGGCCACGGCGTAGTGCAGGAACCAGCCGTAGACCACCGTGCCCGTGCGCCACGACAGCAGGCCCAGCAGCAGGCCCGCGCCGATCGAGCCCAGCGCCTCGGGCATCGGCTTGTAGTAGTGGATCATGCAGTAGGGGGCCAGCATCACCAGCACGCTGGCCACGCCCATGACGCGCTTGAGGCCCAGCACGATGAAGCCGCGGAAGAACAGCTCCACGCCGAGGAACTGCAGGCAGTAGATGGCCTGGAAGAGCAGGAACTCCCAGCTCGCCGGGCCGCCGGGCGGCCGGAAGAAGGGGTAGGTGCGCTGGAAGCCCGGGTCGCGGCTCACCCACCACACCACCGGCACGAAGAGCAGGTAGAGCAGCACGTAGGTGGGCAGGTCGTGCAGCGTGCCCTTCAGGCGCAGGCCCAGGTCGCGCGGCGAGAGGCCCGCGCAGAGGCGTGCCACCAGCAGTGGCAGCACGATCATCGTCACGGCCACGGCCAGGCCCCACCACACGTAGGCGTCCAGCACGCGGTTGCCGGTGAACTCCGGCGAGCCCAGCCAGCGCGCCAGCTCGGGCGCGCGCGGCGCCGTGGTGCCCATCGACAGGTGGCCCGAGCGCTCGAAGGAGCGCGTGTAGTGCCAGGGCATGCCGAGGTAGTCGAGCAGCGTCAGCAGCACCGGCACGCTCAGCCCGATGGCCAGCGCGGGCCGCGGCACGGCGGCCACGTCGCGCAGCAGCTGGCGCAGGCCGGCCAGCCAGCCGCCGGGCGCGGGAGGCGGGGCCGGCGGGCCGCCCGGCGCCGTGCTCACGCGTCGGTCCCGGGGCAGGCCGGCGGCGGCGCCGGGTCCTCGCTCGCCGCCGGGCGCCGCGACGCCAGCCGAGCCAGCACGTCGGGGGCGATGCGCTTGGCGCGCAGCCCGCCCAGCACGCGCCGCCGGAAGGCCACCAGCTCGGCCACCACCGCCACGGCGATCTCGCCGTGCGTGACGGCGCCCACGTCCAGCCCGATGGGGGCGTGCAGGCGTGCGAGGTCGACGCCCGCCAGCCGGCCCTCGCTGCCCAGCCGGGCCAGGATGGCGCCGATCTTGCGCTGGCTGCCGATCAGGCCCACGTAGGGCGCGGGCGTGTGCAGCGCGTAGTCGAGGCAGGCGAGGTCCATGGCGTGCCCGCGCGTCACCACCACGCAGCTGGTGGCGGAGGTCACCTGCAGGCCGTCGAAGGCCTGCTCGAAGCTCTCGCGCGCCACGATGCGCGCCGCCGAGGGGAAGCGCTCGGCGTTGGCGAAGGCCTCGCGGTCGTCCACCACGGTGACGCGGAAGCCCGCGCGCGCGGCCATCTCGGCCAGGTCGCGCGACACGTGGCCCGCGCCGAACAGCACCAGCGCCGGCGCCGTCACGGGCTCGAAGAACACGTCGAGCTCGCCGCCGCAGGCCAAGCCCTCGTCGCCCGTCTCGCGCTCGGTGAGGCGGAAGGTGCGCCGCCGCGGGCGGTCGTGCGCCAGCACCTGCTGCGCCTCGGCCACCACCTCGGCCTCCACGCAGCCGCCGCCCACCGAGCCCAGGAAGGTGCCGTCCTCGTGCAGCAGCAGGCGCATGGCCTCGCGCCCCGGCGTGCTGCCGCGCGTGCCCACCACCGTGGCCAGCACGCCGCGGCCGCCGTGGGCGCGCAGGCGGGCGACGGCGTCGAAGATGTCGTCCTGCATGACATGAGCCCAGGGGGGGACCGCGATGCTACCCGTGCGCGCCCGGCCCCCCGAGGCGGGGCCGGGCACACCGTCACCCGGCGCACGGTCGTGGCTGGTGGCTGCCCGGGTCCCGTGCGGTGGCGTAGAGGGGGGCTCGGCGTCCCGCGGCCCACGACCACCCTCGAGAGGCGATACCATGCGCAGCAGGTGGTCGGGGGCCGCAGGGAGATCACGCCATGAGCTCGTTCTTTCGCCGCCCGCCCAACATGTCCTACGACGACTACGTGGAGTTCATCGTTCGCGCCGACATGGATCTGCGGCGCCTGCTGACCTTCTTCCCGAACACCGACCCGGACGCCCCGCTCACGTACGACAGGCACGCCCCGCTGAACATGTGCGAAGATCCGGGCCTCGGCCCGGCCGACCTTGACGGCGGGATGGTCCCACGGGAGCACGGAAGCGCGACATGAGCCGGAAGGAGAAGCCGATGGCAACTGTGGGCTACTGGTACGACCCGGGTGTCGGCATCTGGGAAGAGCACGACAACGGCAAGACGTGGATCCTTGTAGTGCCCGACGGAAGTCGCTACCAGTGGGACGCCGATGCGGCGCGGATCATGGTAGACACCGAGGACACGATCCGCAGCGCAACCTACGAGAAGGCCGTGTGGTGGCTCGAACACATGCGCAAGGCCGGCGATAAGGGCGGAAACATGGACGGCCACTACCCGCGTGTAAACGGGTCCGGCCTGACGCCGCCGCCGGACAAGGCCGATGGCCGATGACGTGGGACGAGTCAAAGCACCACCGAGGTCAGCCCGGAAACGCCGGCCAGTTTGGCCCCTGTGGAGGCAACCTTGAGCCCTGGTGACCCGCCCGACAATCCGCCCCCGGCCAAGAAGTCCAGCGAGGACATGCTGCGGCAGAAGTACGCCGAGATGGCGCTCGCGCTGGGGATCCGTCCTTCCGACGTGGCCCTGCCGCCGCCCCCAACTTCCACGAGCCCATCTCCCGAGCCGCCCGCGACCACCCGCTAGGCATCGCGGTCACGGTCAAGGGCGGGTCGTCCTGCGCGCATCCCCGCGCCACGCTGTTGCCCGAGGACGGCGCTGGCGTCGCCAACGCAGGTGCCGGTGGTTGCGTATGCTGGCCGCATGATCCTCTGCGCGCGCCTGCCCGCCGTCTTGGCCGTCCTCCTGCTGCTGGCCCTGCTGCCCGGC
Source organism: Planctomycetia bacterium (assembly GCA_046094945.1). Lineage (GTDB taxonomy): Bacteria > Planctomycetota > PLA2 > PLA2 > JAEUHO01 > CAXQZU01. Next base: position 7,403 of record JBJTIJ010000375.1, read on the forward strand.
GGGCACGCACTGCCCACGGCGCGCGCCGACGGCGACCCCGACCTGCGCCGCAGCCAGGTGGTGCGCAGCGTCGAGCGCGCCAAGCCGGCCGTGGTGAGCGTGCGCACCACGCAGGTGGTCACGCGCCAGCTGGTGGACTGGGACCTCGTAATCCGCGAGGAGCCCACCGAGGTGGAGGGCAGCCTGGGCTCGGGCGTGATCTTCCACCCCGCGGGCTTCGTGATCACCAACGCGCACGTCATCCTGCGCGGCAGCAACTTCTTCGTGCACCCGCCCGGGCAGGAGAAGGCGCAGGGCTGGTCGGCCCTGCCGCTGGCGGTGGACCTCACCAACGACCTCGCCATCCTGCGCATCCTGCCGCAGGAGGGCCGGCCCGAGACCTTCCCCTGGCTGCCGCTGGGCCGCAGCAACGACCTGATGCTGGGCGAGCAGGTGATCGCGGTGGGCAACCCCTTCAAGCTGGGCCTGAGCGTGAGCACGGGCGTGGTGGCCGGCGTGAACCGCTCGCTCAAGGTGGGGCGCACCACCTTCGACGACTTCATCCAGGTGGACGCCGCCATCAACCCCGGCAACTCCGGCGGCCCGCTGCTGGACGTGACGGGCCGCTGGATCGGCGTCACCACCAGCATCTACCGGCGCGTCTACGGCGCCGAGGGCATCGCCTTCGCCATCCCCACCGACCGCGTGCGCCGCCTCGTGGGCGCCGCGCTCAAGTCGCGCGTGGCCGTCGGCGCCTGGCTCGGCCTGGAAGAGGCCGAGGCCGCCGACGGCAGCGTCGAGGTGAAGGCCGTCTTCCCCGTGGGCCCCGCCGCCGGCAGTGCGCTGCGCGAGGGCGACCGCCTCGTGGCCGTGGACGGCAAGCCCACGCCCACCACCTACGACTGGGCGCTGGCGCTGCTGGACGTGCCCGCGGGCCGCGAGGTGGAGGTGCGCGCGCAGCGCAGCACGC
>JBJTIJ010000376.1:0-6831 GCA_046094945.1 Planctomycetia bacterium
CACGGCAGGCCGCGGACGGCCGGCGCCGGCCGGGCCCGCGGGCGGGGAGGTCGCGCGGCGCGCCCAGCGGCGTACCATGCGCCTCGTGCCCGAGCCGCAGCCCGTCCTGGACATCCGCCGCGCGTACGGCGTGCCCGACGGCGTGCGCCTGAAGGTGGACGCGCGCGAGGTGCTGGCCTGGCTGCCGGGCTTCGAGGTGGCCGTGCGGCAGGTGGCCGCAGGCCCCGAGGGGCTGCCCGAGGCGGCGCTGGGCGGGCGCCGCCGGCTGCGGCGCATCGTGTGCGACGAGGGCCGGCTGCTGGTGCGCGAGTACGGCAAGGGCGGGGCGCTGCGCGCGCTGCGGCCGCGGCTGTTCCACGGGCGCTGGCGGCCGCTGGACGAGCTGGTGCTGCAGCGCCGGCTGCTGGCCCTGGGCGTGCCCGTGGCCGAGGCCGTGGGCTGCGTGGTGCTGCGCCGGGCCGGCGGCTGGCGCGGCTTCCTGCTGCTGCGCGAGGTGGAGCCCGCCTGCGACCTGGAGGCCGTGCTCTACGGGCAGCCCGCGCCCGGGCACGTGGCCCGCGCGCGGCTGCTGGAGCGCGCCGGCGCGGCCGTGCGCCGCCTGCACGACGCTGGCGTGCCGCACCCTGACCTGCACCCCAAGAACCTGCTGGTGGCTGGCGACGGGCGCGTGCTGGTGCTGGACATGGACCGCGCGCAGGGCAGCGAGGGCCTGCTGGCCGAGGAGGTGCGGCTGGCCAACCTCGTGCGGCTGGGGCGCTGGGTGGAGAAGCACCGGCTCAAGGGCCTGCAGTCGGGGCGGCGCGACGCGCTGCGCTTCCTGGCGGGCTACGCGGGCGGGCGCGAGGCCGCGGCGCGCTGGCTCGAGGCGGTGCGCACCCGGCTGGCGCCCGGCCTGGCCCTGCGCCAGCTGTGGTGGCGCCTGCGCGGCGAGGCCCGTCCCTACCGTGCCGCCGCCGGCAGCGGGCCGGCCTAGGGGGCGGCATGCGCATCACGGCCGTCATCCTCGCGCGCGACGAGGCCGATCGCATCGCCACGGCCGTGGACAGCGTGGCCTTCCTCGACGAGGTGCTGGTGGTGGACTCCGGCAGCCGCGACGGCACCCCGGAGGTGGCCCGTGCGCACGGCGCGCGCGTGGTGGACCTGCCCTGGCAGGGCTTCGGGCCGCAGCGCAACCAGGCCGCGGCGCTGGCCGCGCACGACTGGGTGCTGATGGTGGACTCTGACGAGCGCGTGGACGAGGCCCTGCGCGCGGCGCTGGAGCGGCTGCGCGCCGGCGGCGAGCCGGCGTGGGCGGCCTGCGCGCTGCGCCGCACCGTGCACGCGCTGGGCCGCTGGATCCGCCACGGCGGGTGGGGCCGCGAGCGGCGCCTGCGCCTGTACGACCGGCGGCGCGCGCGCTGGGCGGGGGCCGTGCACGAGTGGCTGGAGGTGCAGGGCGCCGAGGGTCCCGACCTCGCCGGCCTGCTCGAGCACCGGCCCTTCCGCTCGCTGCAGGACCACTGGCAGCGGCTGGGCCGCTACGCCGAGCTGGCCGCGCAGGAGATGCATGCCGCCGGGCGCCGCTGCGGCTGGGCCGACCTGCGCCTGCGGCCGCTGGTGCGCTTCCTGAAGATGTACGTGCTGCGGCTGGGCTTCCTGGACGGCTGGGCCGGCTACGTGCTGGCGCGGCTGGAGGCGGCCTACGTGCTGGCCAAGTACGCCCGCCTGCGCGAGCTGGCGGCCCGGGACGCACGCGCGTGAGCAGCGGCGCGGCGCTGGACCGGGCCCGGGCAGCGGGCTGGCGGCTGGAGGGCGAGCCCGGCGTGCTGGCCACGCTGGCCGAGCTGGTGCTGCCCGACCCGGAGATCGCGCTGGTGCGCAGCGTGGTGCTGCGGCGCACGGCGCAGCGCACCGTGGTGCGGCTGGACCTGCCGGGCACGGGGCCGCTGCTGGCCAAGATGGAGGTGGAGGGCGGCGTCGAGGACACCGTGCGGCGCCTGTTCCGGCCCAGCCGCGCGCGGGCCGAGTGGGAGGCCGCCCGCTGGCTGCGCCAGCGGGGCGTGCGCGTGCCCGAGCCGCTGGCGCTGGCCGAGCGGGGCGGCGGCCTGCGCACGCGCACCACCTTCTACGTGTGCCGCTTCCTGGAGGACGTGCAGCCGCTGGGCACGGTGCTGGCCGGCGCCGGCGAGGAGGAGGCCCGCACGCTGCTGGCGCGCGCCGGGGCGCTGGTGCGCCGCATGCACGAGGCGGGCTTCGACCACCGCGACCTGCACACGGGCAACGTGCTGGTGGGCCCGGCCCCGGCGCGCGACCTCGTGCTCATCGACCTGCACCGCAGCCGCCTGTCGGCCCCGCGGCCGCGCGACGTGCACGCGGCGCTGGGCCGGCTGCTGGCCTTCGTGGCGGTGCCCACGCTGGAGGAGGCGGCGCAGGCCGACGCCCTGCTGGGCGGCTGGTGCGGGCCGCAGGGGGCCCTCGATGCGCTGGCCCGGCAGGTGGCGCCGCACGTGGCAGCCTTCCGTCGTGCGCGCCACGCCAAGCACGATGCCTACGCGCTGGTGGAGGGGCCGTGGTACGCCGCCATGCCGGCGCCCTGGCGCGGCGTGCGCGGCCCGGACTGGCCGGCGGCGCGCGTCGAGGAGCGGCTGCGCGCCCACGACCGCATGCTGGCCGGGCGCGACGCGCGGGTGCTCAAGGACCGGCCCAAGTCGGCCGTCACGCGCCACGGCGACGTGGTGGTGAAGGAGACGCGCCTGCCGGGCTGGCGCAGCCTGCTCAAGCGCTGGCTCGCGCCGGGCCGGCTCGTGGCCGGGCACGTCAACGCGCACCGCCTGCGGGTGCGCGGCATCCCCACGGCGCGCTCGCTGGCCTGCGTGCGCGGCGAGCAGCGCATCTTCACGCTCTACGAGGACCTCGGACGCCTGCCGCGGCTGGACGACCTCGTGCGCACGCTCTACCGGCCGGGCGGGCCGCGCGTGGCGCAGGCGCGGCTGCGCGACGCCTGTGCCGACTGGCTGGCCGGGCTGCACGTGCGCGGCGTCTACCACGGCGACGTGAAGTCGCTGCACGTGCTGGTGGAGGAGCGCGCCGGCGGCCCGGCCTTCGTGCTGATCGACACCGACCGGCTGCGCATCCTGCCGCGCCCGGTGGGCCTGCGCCGGCGGCTGAAGAACCTCGCGCAGCTGGACGCCTCCATCCCGGTGAGCGTGACGCGCAGCGAGCGCCTGCGCTGGTGGCTGCGCTATGCCGCGGCCGTGGGGGCGGGCGACGCACTGCGCCCCACCGCACGGCGCCTGGCGCGGCTGCTGGCGCGCAAGGTGCGCGTGGTGCACGACCCGCTGGAGTGAGTGCGCTGGGGCGGGGCTGCGCAGCCGGCTTGGCTGCACTGCCGCCTGGGCCGCACGGCCGCCTGCGCTGCGCTGCCGGCTGGGCTGTGCGCGGGCGGGGCCGCGCCCCGCCGGGCGGGGCTGGCGGCCGCAGGCCCGCGCCCTAGGCTGGGCGCATGGCCCCTGCCACGGTGCTCGCCCTGCACGTCGCCCCGCGCCGCGGCGCCCCGCCCGAGGCGCGCGCGCAGGTGGAGCTGCGCCCCGGCGAGGGCGTGGTGGGCGACCGCCACTTCCGGCGCGGGGCGGCGCCCACGCGCCGCCGGGCCCTGACGCTGGTGGCCGCCGAGGACCTCGAGGCGCTGGCGCGCCAGGGGCTGGCGCTGCCGCCGGCGGCCACGCGCCGCCAGGTGCTGGTGCGGGGCGTGGACCTGGCCACGCTGGTGGGGCAGCGCTTCCGGCTGGGCCCCGCGCTGGTGGAGGGCACCGGGCCCTGCACGCCCTGCGCGCACCTGGAGGCGCTCACCCAGCCGGGCGTGGAACGGGCCCTGCAGGGCCGCGCGGGCATCACCGCGCGCATCCTGGAGGGCGGCACGCTGGCCGTGGGCGACGCACTGGTGCCGCTGGGCCCGGCCGGCCGGGGGGCCCGGTGAGCGCGCGCCCGCTGGTGGTGGTGGGCACCTACAACCAGCCCTCGCTGGCGCTGGCCCTGCGCGGCTGGCTGCGCCAGGGCGAGCGCGACTTCGAGCTGGTGGTGGCCGACGACGGCAGCGCGCCGGCCTACGTGCAGGTGGTGCGCGACTTCATCGACGGGCCGGCACGCGCGGCCGGCCTGCGCGTGCACCACGCCTGGCACGAGGACCGCGGCTTCCGCAAGGCGCGCATCGTCAACGAGGCCCTGCGGCGCGTGCCCGGCCCGCGGCTGGTGATCCTCACCGACGGCGACTGCGTGCCGCCGGCGTGCTTCGTGGAGCGCCACCTGGCTGCGCACGCGCCACGCTCCTTCCACGTGGGGGGCTGCGTGCGCTGGAGCCGCGAGGTGTCGGAGGGCCTCACGCCGGCGCAGGTGGACGATGGCTCCTTCGAGGCCTGGCACGACGCCGGGCACGCGCGCGACGCGCGCTGGCGCGCGCTCAAGAGCCGCTGGGGCACCTTCTGGCACCTGCGCCGCCGGCCCAAGGTGCTGGGCCTGAACATGGCCGTGGACCGCGCGCTGCTCGACGAGGCCAACGGCATGGACGAGCGCTTCGAGGGCTGGGGCCTGGAGGACGACGACCTGCGCGACCGCCTCATGCGCCTCGCGCCCCGCCCGCGCGTGCGCGTGCTCTACGGGCGCAACGACGTCTTCCACCTCTGGCACCCCATCGCCGGCAAGGCCGTGGGCAGCCCCAACCTGGCCTACTACCGCTCGCCGCGGCCCGCGCGCTGCGTGTTCGGCCTGCAGCAGGAGCGGCGCCTGCCGGGCTAGCCGAGGTGCTGCAGGCGCACGAGGTCGGCGTAGAGGCCGCCCTGCGCCAGCAGCTGCTCGTGCGTGCCCTGCGCCACCACGCGGCCCTGGTCGAGCACCACGATGGTGGTGGCCTTGCGCACGGTGGAGAGGCGGTGGGCCACCACCAGCGTGGTGCGGCCCTGCTGCAGGCGCTCGAGGGCCTGCTGCACGGCCCGCTCGCTCTCGGCGTCCAGGCTGCTGGTGGCCTCGTCGAGCACCAGGATCTCGGGGTCGCGCACCAGCGCGCGCGCGATGGTGATGCGCTGGCGCTGCCCGCCCGAGAGCCGCACGCCCGCCTCGCCCACCTCCTCGGCGTAGCCGTGGGGCAGGCTGGCGATGTGGTCGTGGATCTGCGCGTCGCGCGCAGCCTGCTCGACGGTGGCGTCGTCGGCGCCCAGCCGGCCCTGGCGGATGTTCTCGGCCACCGTGGTGTGGAACAGGAAGGGCACCTGCTGCACCACGGCGGTGCGCGCGATGAAGGAGGCGCGCGTGAAGCCGCGCACGTCGTGGCCGTCCACGGTGATGCGCCCGCCCTCGGGGTCGTAGAAGCGCAGCAGCAGGTCGCACAGCGTGCTCTTGCCCGCGCCGGTGCGGCCCACCACGGCCACCACGCCGCCGCGCGGGATGGTGAAGGAGACCTCGTGCAGCACGGGCCGCCCGGGCACGTAGGCGAACGAGACCTTGTCGAAGCGCACCGCCTCGCGCACGCCCGGGAAGGGCTGCGCGCCGGGCGCGTCGGGCGGCGGGGGCGGCAGCGCGAGGTACTCCTGCGTGCGCTCCACGCTGGCGGCCGAGTCCTGCAGCGAGTTGATCGACTTCACCAGCTTCTTCACCGGCTGGTAGAGGTTGGCCATCAGGAACAGGAACACCACCAGCTGGCCGCCGCTGACGTCGAGCTTGCCGGTGAGCACCAGCCAGCCGCCGCCGACCGCCAGCACCAGCGCCAGGAAGTTGTTGATGAACTCGATGAGCGCGTCGGCGGTGGACTTGGCGCGCTGCACCTTCAGGCTCGCGCGCGCCACCTCGCGGTCGGCACGGTCGAACTCGGCCAGCCGCTCGCGCTCGCTGCCGAAGGCCTTGATCACGCGGATGCCGCCGAAGATCTGCAGCAGCGACTCGACGCGGCGCGTGGTCTCCTGCTGGCGGCGGTGGCTGCGCTTGAGCGTGCGGCGCGTGAGCGTGCGCATGGGCAGCAGGAAGGGCAGGCCGGCCAGGCAGATCAGCGTGAGCTGGGGCGAGATGGCCACGAGGAAGAAGGCCGTGGCCACCAGCTGCACGAGGCCCTTGATCACGGCATTGAGCAGCAGCGTGAGCCAGGTGTAGAAGGCGTCCACGTCGCCCAGCGAGCGCTGCACCAGCTCGCCGCGCCGCTGGCGGTCGTAGAAGGCCACCGGCTGGTCGAGCAGCTTGCGCGTGACCTCCCGGCGCACGTCCATGGCGATGTCCAGGCTCACCTTGGCCGCCACGTAGCTCTCGAGGTAGGCCGCCAGGCACATGACGGCGATGAAGGCCACGAACAGCAGCGAGACGCTGGCCAGCGTGGCGTAGCGGTCGCGTGCGCGCGCCACGGCCCGCGCCTGCTCCTCGCCCGCAAGGCCGCGGCCGGCGCCCTCCACGCTCGCGTCGGGCACCCAGGCGCCGGTGAGCGCGTTCATGCGGTCGATGAGCCCGTCGTAGGCGCCCAGCACCGGGCCCATCTTGTCGCGCGCGGTGGCCAGCAGTGCCTGCGCCTCGTTGCCCGGCAGCCCGGCCTCGCCGGCGGCGCCCACCTCCAGCACGCGCGTCATGATGGGGAAGAACAGGAAGATGCGGCCGGCGCTGGTGGCGGCCTCCACGCCCATCAGGGCCAGCGCCAGTGCCAGGCCCACCCAGCGCGGGCGCGCGAAGCGCAGCACCGTGCCCAGGTTGCCGAGCATGCGCGCGAGGCCCGGCCGGCCCTCGGCACCGGCGGCCGCACCGGGGGCCGCAGCGGGGGCCGCGCTGGGGGCGCCCAACGTGGCGGCCGGGCTGGCCGCGCCGGCTGCCTCGGCAGGCAGGGGC
>JBJTIJ010000377.1:0-6621 GCA_046094945.1 Planctomycetia bacterium
TGACGCCGATGATCGACATCTGCTTCAACCTCGTGATCTTCTTCATGCTCACCCTGGACCTCTCGTCCAAGGAGTACGAGCAGCTCACGCTGGCCTTCGCCAACCACGCCGTCGAGGACAAGGACGACCCGGCCGACCCCATCGCCAGCCGCAAGCTGATCGTCAACGTGCTGCCCGACGGCAACATCGTGCTCAAGGGCAACAAGTGGAACCTGGCCAGCCAGGACCCCAAGGAGCAGTACGCCGCGCTCAAGGCCCTGCAGGCTGAGATGGCGCTCGTGACGGCCGACGACGGCCTGGCTGGCGTCAAGCTGCGCGAGCCCGACATGCACAGCAAGATCCCGATGCAGATCCACGGCGACCGCGCCGCCAACTGGCGCTACGTGCAGTGGATCATCGCCACGGCATCCCACCACAAGATCATGATGTACAAGGTCTTCTTCAGCGTGAAGAAGCCCATCGTGGAAGAGGGCTCGGGCTCGTAGCCCGGCTCGCGAGGAGACCCTTCCATGGCACGCGCAATCGATCAAGGCGAAGACACCGTCCTGAACATGACGCCGATGATCGACGTCTGCTTCCAGCTGATCGTGTTCTTCATGCTCACGCTCAAGTTCCCCTCGGCCTCCAGCCGCTTCGAGTCGCAGCTGCCCAAGGACCGCGGCCAGGCCTCCAGCCCGGCCGTGCTCACGCCCATCCAGGACATCTCGGTCAAGCTGTTCCGCAAGGACACCGAGAAGGACAAGACGCAGCACTTCACGCGCGTGCGCGTGGGCGAGACCACCACGGTCGACCTGCCGCGCGGCCCGTGGCCCCTGACGGGCGACGAGGAAGAGGCGCGGCGCGTGGCCGAGGACAAGCTCTTCGCCCAGGTGACCGAGGCGATCAAGGCGGCGTGGTCGCACCAGCAGAACAACCCCGAGGTGAAGGGCGAGATCAAGACGCCCCCCCCCACGGGCCAGCTGGTGCCCCACGGCGACGTGATGCGCGTGCTGGACGCCTTCGTGGCCGCCGGCATCAGCGCCGTGAACTTCGAGGGCGCGCCGCCCCCGCTGCTGTCCAAGGAAGGCGGCGGCTGGGACCTCAAGTAGGGCCGGCCGCACGGGCCGGCCGGGCCCAGCGCCCGCGACGGGCCGCGTAGGCTGGCGCGTGCATGCTGCGCCGCGCCCTGCTCGTGCTGCTGCTGGCCGGCATGGCGGGCCTGGCGGCGTGGCTGGCCCATGGGCGCGGCGGCGCGGGCGCGTCCCGCCCGCACACGGTGCTGCTGCTGACCGTGGACACGCTGCGGCAGGACCATGTGGCCGCGCTGGTGCCCGCGCTGGGCGTGCGAACCCTCACGCCGCGGCTGGACGCCCTCGCCCTGGCCAGCGTGCGCTTCGTGGACGCGCGCACGCCGGCGCCGCTCACCCTGCCCGCGCACGTCGCCATGCTCAGCGGCCGCCCGCCGGCCGTGACGGGCGTGCGCCTGAACTCCTACGACCGGCTGCCCGCGGCCGGGGCGCGCGGCTTCCCGCTGCTGCCGGAACGGCTGCGCGAGGCCGGCTGGGCCACGGGCGCCTTCGTGTCGGCGCAGCCGCTGGCGGCCGCCTACGGACTCGACCAGGCCTTCGACCGCTACGACGACGGCGGGCTGGAAGGCGAGGCCGGGCCAGGCAGCGTGCCCGAGCGCGCCGGGCCGCTCACGGCGGCTGCGGCGCTGGCCTGGCTGCGCAGCCTGCCGCCCGAGCAGCCAGCCTTCGTGTGGGTGCACCTCTTCGAGCCGCACGCGCCCTACGTGCGCTATGCCGACGACGTGAGCGCCGCGGATGCCGCCGTGGGCGGGCTGCTCGACGGCCTCTCCGCGGCCGGGCGCAGCGCGGGCCTGGCGGTGCTGTTCACCGCCGACCACGGCGAGAGGCTGGGCGACCTTGGCGAGCGCACGCACGGCTACCTGCTGGGCGATCACGTTCTGCGCGTGCCCTTCACGCTGCACGCGCCGGGACTGCAGCCGCTCCTGCGCGATGACCCGGCCTCGCTCGTGGACGTGGCCCCCACGCTGGCGGCGCTGGCCGGCGTCGCGTGGCCGGCCGCCGAGGGGCCCTTCGACGGGCAGGACCTGCTGGCCGCGCGCCAGCCGGCGAGTCGCGTGCGCGTGGCCGAGTCGCTCTACGCGCACCACCTGCACGGCTGGGCGCAGCTGCTGTGCGCGAGCGATGCGCGCGGCACGCTGGTGGACGCGGGGGGCAGCCGGCTCCACTGGCTCGCGCCCGCGCCGCAGGGCGAGCCCCAGCCGCCGCTGTCGGCCGTGCCGCCGGGGGTCGAGTCCCTGGGCGATGCGCTGGCGCGCTACCGCTCCGGGGAGCGTGCCGACCGGCTCGGGGCAGCGGGTGCGTCCACCCCTTACGGCGGGGCCGGCCGCGTCGCCCCGTTCCTGGGCGATGCCGAGAACGGGCGCCTGCCCGACCCCTACCGCATGGTGGCGCGCGTGCCCGCCCTGCAGCAGGCCAAGGCGCTGTTGCTGGGGGCACTGGAGGCGGGCCTGCCGCCCCGACAGCTCGCCGAGGTGGAACGCGAGCTCGAGGCGCTGGCGCAGGGTGATGAGTCCAATCCTGAGCTCTGCTTCCTGCAGGGCCTCTACCACCGCGTGGCCGAGCGCACGGCCAGCACGCTGGGCCAGGCCGCACTGGCGCTGGAGCAGCGAACAAAGGCCGAACAGGCTTTCGGGAAGGCCTTCGAGCTGGGCCGCCAGGACGCCCCCACCCTGGTCCAGTGGGCGGGCGTCAACGCGCCCGGCCGGGAAGCCGAGGCTCTCGAACGGCTGCGGGCCTTCCGTGCCCGTGTGCCGGCCGACTGCCAGCTCTGGCTGCTGGAGGCGCAACTGTGCCGGGCGCTGGGAAGGTCCGCCGAGGCTCAGGAGGCCTGCCGACAGGCCCGCGCTGCCGCGACCTCTCCCCGCCAGGCAGCCCTCGTCGAGCGCACCTGCCGCTAGCGGGCAAGGGGCCGGGGGCTCCACCGGCCAGCACCGGGCGAGCCCCGGGCCGGGGCTTCGGGAGGAGGCGCCGGGGGCCCTGGGAGAGCCGCCAAGGCCCGCCGGAATCTGCCCGCGGCCGTGACACGGCGATGACCCGCCCGGGGTGTTCTGTGCCCCCACGGGAGGGTGTCCGGCCGGGAGGGCCGGGCTCCCCACGCGCGGTCTTCCGCGGCCCGAGCTTCCGTTTCCCCGACCCTGGAGCAGGACCGTCCATGAAGGCCAGCATGCTCTCGAACCGCACGATCCTCGCGCTGTGCACCGCGCTCTCCTTCGTCGCCGCCGGCTGCCGCAGCGGTCGCGTGACCGTCGACGCGCTCGGCGAGGGTGGCGCCACGGGCGTGCCCGCGCCGCTGCCGGTGGCCGCGCCCGCCGAGGAGCCGCCGCCGGCTCCCGCGGCCGAGCCCAGCCCGCAGCAGCAGCTCGAGGAGGCGCGCCTGCGCGCTGCGCTCGAGCAGGACAAGCTGCGCTTCGTCGTGCGCCAGAAGCTCGAGGCGGCGCGCGCGCACATCCGCAACGTGCAGTACGAGGCGGCCGAGAAGCTGCTGCAGGAGGCGCTCGACCTCGACCCCGCCAACCGCGAGGTGCGCAGCGAGCTGCGTGACGTGCAGGCCTACCTGGGCCGCCGCAGCGCCATCAGCGAGGGCCAGCTCGAGGAGGGCCGCAACCTGCTGCAGGTGCGCATCGAGGAGCAGCGCGCCAACGCCAGCAAGCACGTCAACCTGGGCCGCATGCAGTTGCAGGCCCAGCGCTTCGACGAGTCCATCGAGGCCTTCGAGCACGCGCTGTTCATCATGAACGCCTCGCCCTACCAGGTGGACTGGAAGGACCTGAAGGGCGACGCCGAGGCCGGCCTGCGCGACGCGCGCGCGGGCAAGGAAGAGGCCAAGCGACGCGAGCTGGAGATGGCGACCACGGACGCGCTCACCGAGATGGCGCAGAACGAGGAGCAGCGCCTCATCCAGCAGCAGCAGCGCCTCGAGCAGTGGCTGGGTGCCGGCATCGAGGCCTTCTACCGCAACCAGTTCGAGCAGGCCGAGTACTACGCCAACAAGGTGCTGGACGTGCAGCCCGACAACACCAAGGCGCGCGACCTGGCCCTGGCGGCCAACCGCGCCAGCCACGACGAGGTCGAGGCCGACTTCCTGGTGCGCGAGAAGCGCGCCTACCGCGAGTGGATGGAGGAGATGCAGGCCACGCGCGTGCTGCAGGAGAAGATCCTGAAGTGGCCCAGCCAGTCGTGGTGGAACCAGATGTCGGTGGCGCGCCGCAACAGCCGCGCCTCCTTCGGCGGCACCGAGGCTGACGTCGAGGGCGAGGCCCTGAAGAAGAAGATCGCCAGCACGCTGGTGAACGTGGACATCAGCTCGAAGAAGTTCGGCGAGGTGATCGACAACCTGCGCATCCAGACCGGCCTCAACCTCGTGATCGACGCGCGCATCAAGGCCGACGTCGCCGAGAACCCGGTCAACGAGCTCAGCTTCCAGTCCATCGCGCTCGACGTGCTGCTGTCGATCCTCAAGACCAGCGCCGGCGAGGACGTGGTGTGGACCACCAAGGGCAACGCGGTGGTGTTCACCAAGAAGGAGTTCGTCAAGGCCAACCTGGTGATCGAGATCCACAGCGTGGCCGACCTGGTCACGGGCCTGACCGACTTCATCGCCCCCACCGTCTCGCTGGTGGGCCCCGACAGCGTGGGCGACGAGGAGAAGCCCCTGTTCGGCGCCGAGAGCGAGGAGCCCGTGCTGCCCTACGGCACGCTCGACGAGCTCATCGAGCTGGTCAAGGCCAGCGTCAACGCCGCCTCCTGGGGTGGCGAGGTCGAGGGTGCCAGCATCAGCCCCAGCGGCGGCCAGGCCATGGTGGTCAAGGCCGACAAGGCCATGCAGGACCGCGTGACCAAGTTCCTCGACGACCTGCGCGCCTTCTCGGGCATCTGCGTGACGGTCGAGGCCCGCTTCCTCGAGGTGGGCGACTACTTCCTGCGTGACGTGGGCGTGGACTTCCGCGGCCTGGGCGGCTCGGCCGGCCAGGGCATCTCCACCGGCACGCTGGTGGACCTCGATGGCGTGACCAACGGCCTGGAGGACGCCACCTCGGCCGGCTACGACAACGGCGGCACCGGCCTGGGCACGGGCGCGGCCCTGCCCCCGAGCGCCGGCGTGTTCTTCAACGACGGCCGGGACGGCGACTTCCGCGGCCGCACCGAGAACATGTTCGACAACGCGGTGGGCAGCCTGCTGAGCGCCGTGGGCGGCAGCACGTTCACGCTGACCTACCTGGGCGACACCGAGTTCAACGCGATCGTGCGCGCCACGCAGAAGGACGCGAAGATCCGCACGCTGACGGCGCCCAAGGTGACGGTCTACAACACGCAGCGCGCCAACCTCACCGTGGTCAACCAGCTGTCCTACATCCAGGACTACGACGTCGAGGTGGCGCAGACGTCGTTCATCGCCGACCCGATCGTCGGCATCGTGCAGGACGGCCTCACGCTCGACGTGCGGCCCACGGTCAGCAACGACCGCCGCTGGATCACGCTGGAGCTGCAGCCGACGGTGGCGGACCTGATCCAGCCCATCCCCACCTTCGCCACGACGCTGGCCGCCACGTTCACGCCCGTGATCATCCAGCTGCCCGAGCTGCGCCTGCAGCAGGCGCGCCTGACGGTGCGCGTGCCGGATGACGGCTCGGTGCTGGTGGGCGGCCTCAAGAGCATCCAGACGGTGGACCGCAAGTCGGAGGTGCCGCTCTTCTCCGAGATCCCGTTCCTGAGCTTCCTGTTCAGCCGCAAGGCCCGCAGCGACGAGATGACCAACCTCATGATCCTCGTGCGCGCGAACATCACCGACCTGGCCGAGCAGGAGGAGCGCTTCATGGACGACGGCGGCGCGCTCAGCGGCCAGGGCGTCGAGACCTTCGGCGCGGTGCCGGCGGCCGGCCGCTAGGCGAGCCTCCCCTCCCGGGGCGGCCTTGGGGCCGGCTCCTCCTGCACGGCGGGCGCCATGGCGCCCGCCGTGCTCGTTTCGGGGGGCCCCCTGCTTGCCTGCGCGGGGCGCTGTCGCTCCCATGGGGCGGGCAGGCCCCGGGAGGCGGATGCGCCTCGCAGCCCTGCCTGGCGTCATGGCGGCCTTGCCACGGCATGAAGGCGCCCGAGCGCCGCGGGCCCTGCCAGCGCGTCCACGAGCGCCAGGGCGCACCGCTGCTGCCGGGGGGCCGGCGCCCCCCAGGCGAGCGCCCCCCGGACGCCTGGCCTCGGGCAGGGGCCAGGGCGCGGGGCCTGAAGGCAGGCCCGAGACCGGAGGCGCGAGGCCCCCCACGAAGCCCGCTGCCGCGCCCGCGGGCACCTGAAGTCCCCGGAGGCTCCCTGCGGCCCCTGCAGGCCCTGGCAAGCCGGCCCAGGCGGTCCAGCAGGGCCCAGCGAGGCCCTAGACGGGCAGCCCGTAGCGCTCGCGCAGCACCGGCAGCAGGTCGCGCAGGTCGGCCACGTCGTGGTCCGGCGGCGTCGGGCTGGCCTCGCGGGCGTACTTGCCGGCCGCGCCCCGGTACAGGCAGGTGCGCAGGCCGGCGGCCCGGGCCGGGGCCACGTCGTGGGCCGCACGGTCGCCGACGTAGAG
>JBJTIJ010000378.1:0-17092 GCA_046094945.1 Planctomycetia bacterium
GTCGGCATTCCCCCGGAGGACGCCCGATGACCCCCGCCCAGGCCGGCACCAGCACGCCCCCCCGCAGCGGCCCCGCGACGGCCGACTACAAGGTGCGCGACATCGCGCTGGCCGCCGAGGGCCGCCGCGAGATCAGCATCAGCGAGCCGGAGATGCCGGGCCTGCTGGCGCTGCGCGCCCAGCACGGCGCCTCCAAGCCGCTCAAGGGCGCCCGCATCGCCGGCTGCCTGCACATGACCATCGAGACGGCCATCCTGATCGAGACGCTGGTGCAGCTGGGCGCCGAGGTGCGCTGGTCGTCGTGCAACATCTACAGCACGGAGGACCACGCGGCCGCCGCCATCGCTGCCGCCGGCATCCCGGTCTTCGCCTGGAAGGGCGAGACCGAGCAGGAGTACGAGTGGTGCATCGAGCAGTCGCTGCGCTTCAGCGGCGGGCAGGGCCCCAACATCCTGCTCGACGACGGCGGCGACCTGACGTGGATCGTGCACGAGCGCCACCCGCACCTGCTGGCCGGCCTGCGCGGCGTCACCGAGGAGACCACCACCGGCGTGCACCGCCTCGTGCAGGCCTTCGAGCAGGGCAAGCTCAAGATCCCGGCCATCACCGTCAACGACTCGGTGACGAAGAGCAAGTTCGACAACCTCTACGGCTGCCGCGAGTCGCTGGCCGACGGCCTCAAGCGCGCCACCGGCGTGATGGTGGCCGGCAAGGTGGTGGTCGTGGCCGGCTACGGCGACGTGGGCAAGGGCTGCGCGCAGTCCATGCGCGGGCTGGGCGCGCGCGTGCTGGTGACCGAGATCGACCCCATCTGCGCCCTGCAGGCGGCGATGGAGGGCTTCGAGGTCGTGACCATGGAGCAGGCCGCGCCCGTGGGCGACATCTTCATCACGGCCACCGGCTGCAAGCTGGTGGTGCGCGGCGAGCACATGCAGGCCATGAAGGACAACGTGATCCTGGCCAACATCGGCCACTTCGACCACGAGATCGACGTGGCCTGGCTCACGGGCACGCCGGGCGTGCGCGAGGAGGAGATCAAGCCGCAGGTGGACCGCTTCGTGCTGCCCAGCGGCCGCGCGCTGCTGCTGCTGGCGCGCGGGCGCCTCGTGAACCTGGGCTGCGCCACGGGCCACCCCTCGTTCGTGATGAGCACCTCGTTCACCAACCAGGTGCTGGGCCAGCTGGCGCTCTGGCAGCCGCGCGAGCGCCTGCCGGTGGGCGTGCACCGCCTGCCCAAGAAGCTCGACGAGGAGGTCGCGCGCCTGCACCTGGCCAAGCTGGGCGTGAAGCTCACGCGCCTGAGCGCCGAGCAGGCCACCTACCTGGGCGTGCCGGTCGAGGGCCCGTACAAGCCCGAAGGCTACCGCTACTAGCATGCGGCCCGCCCTGGCCCTGCGCCGCAGCCTCGCGCTCGCCCTGCTGGCCGGCCTCGCGGCCCCGGCCGCCGCCGGCAGCCTCGCCGGGACGCCGCGCGGCATCGCGCGCGAGCCGGCCTACAAGGGCGCGCCGCGCTACGTGCTGCTGGCCTTCGGGCCCGAGGGCAAGCGCCTGGCCTGGCTGGTGCTCGACGACGAGGCGCTCTACATCGACCGCAACGGCAACGGCGACCTCACGGAGGAGGGCGAGCGCGTGGGCCCGGCCTCGGAGCCCGAGGTGGACGAGAGCGAGCAGGTGCGCCTGCGCGAGGCCGAGTTCGACATCGGCGACCTGCCGGCGCTGGGCAAGGGTCCCGGCTACACCTCGCTCTTCGCCAAGCAGGTCTCGGTCGAGCCCAAGCCGGGCGCCCCGGCCGACCTCAAGGCCAGCGAGCGCTTCCGGCTCGACCTCACCTTGCGCGACGGCCTCGACCAGGTGGTGATGCCTCAGCTGGCCGCCAGCGCCGCCACGGCCCCGATCGCGCACCTGGACGGCCCGCTGGTGGCCATGGTGGCCGCCGGCTGCGAGGCGCCGGTGCAGGTGCTGCACCCGGGCGCGTCGCACGACCTCACCGTGCAGATCGGCACGCAGGGCATCGGCACGCAGGGCCTCGGCGCTCCCTGGGCCGCGGTGAGCTTCAACCTCGTGCCCGAGTCGGTGCACCCGGTGGTGGAGATCACCTTCCCGGCCGCCGCCGACGGCACGCCGGGCAAGGTCGAGCGCTTCACGCTCGACCACCGCTGCTGAGGCAACAACTTCTCGGGCCCCGTGCGGGTCCCGGACGGCTGCCCCACCGGCACGGCCACGGCCACGGTCTCGTTCCCGGGCCTCGCCACGCTCAAGGTGGCCGAGGGGCGCTTCACGCTGCGCATCGAGCCCAAGCCCTAGCCCTGGGCGCGGGCCCCCAGGCGGGGTCCCGCGCGCTGGCCGGGCGGCCCGGGCCTTCCCGGCGCTAGCGGGCGGGCGCGCCGGAGGGAGCGTCCGTGCCCTCGGCGGGCGCCGCGGGTGCGGGCTGCTGGCGCGCGGTGCCGGGCCCGGCCTGCACGTAGTCGAGGTAGCCGATGAGCATCTCGTCCCAGGTCTGGTCGCCCCAGCGCACGCGCTGCTCGGGATCGGGGTTGTAGGGATTGCCGTACGAGTTGTCGAAGGTGCCCGTGACCTTGAGCATGATGCCGGCGCCCCCGCGCACGAGGCGCGGCTCGGCCAGCCGGTAGGGCGTCTGCCAGTTGAAGTCGTAGCGCTTGATCTCGAACAGCAGCTCGGGCGCGGCCTGCGGCGCGCGCAGGTCGATCACCTCGTAGCGCACGGCCTTGCCGCGCAGGTGCATGTGCGGCATGTAGGCCAGCACCTTGGCGTCGAAGGGCACGGGCACCAGCGCGCTGGCCTGGTGGGCCGGCGCCCCCGGCGGGATGTCCAGCCCGAAGGGGAACACGCCGATCGTGCGCACCTCCTCGCGCGGCGGCTCCTTGGCGAAGCGCAGCCCGATGCGCGTGCGGTCCTGCTGCGCGATGCCGTTGGGCGTGTAGTGCATCTGGAAGTAGAGCCGGCTGCCCTTGGGCAGCTTCTTGGCCATGCCCTCCGGATAGCGCGTCGCACGGCCGCCCGGCACCATGGCGGCGAAGAAGCCCAGGTGCGGCTCGAAGGCGCTGCGGCGCGCGCGCGCGGCCTCGGGCACGACCTGCACCAGCACGTGGTGCACCACCTGCGGCGCCCCGGGCCGTACCTCGCTGGCCACCACCCAGCGGTCCTCGTCAAGGTGCGTCGGCACCTCGACGAAACGGTAGGGCACCACGCCCTCGGCCGGCACCTCCTGCGCCTGGCTGAACTCGAGCACGAGGTCGGGCGTGCCGATCTCCCAGCCGTCCTGCGTCACCGGCTCCGGCGCGCTGGGCGCCGCGGCCGGGTCGCCCTCGGGGGCCCCGCCGCCCAGCCACTCCAGCAGCACCGTGCGCTCCTGCGGCGAGAGGCGCCGGTCGTCGGCGAACATGCCCTGCGGGCCCTCGGCCGTCCACGGCGGCATGCGGCCCTGCTCGATCACCTCGCGCAGCACGGCCGTGCGGCCGGCCACGTCCTCGTAGGCCAGCAGCGGGAAGGGCCCGGCCTCGCCGGGACGGTGGCAGCCGGCGCAGCGGCGGTGGACGATGGCGGCTGCCTCGCCCGCCCAGGTGCGGGCCGTGGGCTGCGCGGCGGGCGCCGCGAAGCTGATCGGGCAGCCCGGCGCCGTCGTGTCGGCGAGGCTCACCGGCTGGTGGGCGAGCACCTCCTCCAGTGCGAGCGCGAGGTGCGCGCGCGTCGGGGCCGGCTTGCGGCCGGTGACGCCGTACTGGTCATCGAGCGCGCCGCGGTAGCGGATGCGCCGGTTGCGGTCCAGCAGCACCACCGTGGTGGTGGTGCGGGCCCCCACGCGCTGGGCCAGCACGCCCGCCTCGTCGCGCAGCACGGGGAAGGACCAGCCGTGCTCGGCCTGCTTGGCCACCAGCCGCTCCAGCGGCGTGCCGGCATCGCTGCACACGCCCAGGAACACGACCCCGCGCGCGCTGAAGGCCTCGGCGAGCGACTTGATGCGCGGCGCCAGCACCTCGGCCACGGGGCAGCCCGGCGCCGTCCAGCACAGCACCAGCGCCGGGGCCGTGCGGTAGTCGCTCAGCGCCAGCTCCTTGCCGTCCAGCGCCGGCAGGCGGATGTCCTTGATGGAGTCCACGCGCGCCGTGCCGGGCGGCTCGCCGGCGCCCACGGCGCGCGAGCGCAGCGCCGTCCACGCCACCAGGCCCAGCAGGATGCCCACGACGGCCACGCGCGGCAGCCAGCCACCGCGCCCATGCATGCGAGTGCCCATGCACACGACTCTACCGCAGCCGGGCCGCGGGCCGGGAACAGCCGGGCGGCCTGCGGCCCACTCAGGCCTGCTGCGGCCTGCTACGGCCTGCTGCGGCCTACTGCGGCCGGGGCGCCAGCGCTCCCAGCTCGCTGCGCACGCGTGCGGCCACCGAGGGCGCATCCAGCCCCAGCCGGGCCATCCAGTCGGCCGCCTCGCCATGTGGCACCAGCCGGTCGGGCACGCCCAGCACCCGCACCACCGCCCGCGCCGGGCGCGGCAGGGTGGCGAGGAACTCCAGCACGGCGGCCCCGAAGCCGCCGTTGACGCTGTGCTCCTCGAGCGTGAGCACCAGCGGCGTGCGCGCCACGAGCCGCTCCACCGCCTGCGTGTCCAGCGGGCGGGCGAAGCGCGCGTTCCACACGCTGGCCTCGATGCCCTCGCGCTCCAGCAGGGCGGCCGCGGCCAGCGCCACGGGCACCATCGCGCCGTAGGCCAGCAAGGCCACGTCGCGGCCCTGGCGCAGCAGCACGCCCTTGCCCGTGCGCAGGCGCTCGTCGTTGCCCGGCAGCGGCCGGTCGGGCGCCGCGCCGCGCGGGTAGCGGATCGCGCTGGGCCCCGGCAGCGCCAGCGCGTGGCTGAGCATGGCCTCCAGCTCGGGCGGGTCGGCCGGCGCCATGAGCGTGATGCCGGGGAAGGCGCGCAGGAACGCGATGTCGTAGAGGCCCTGGTGCGTCACGCCGTCGCCGCCCACCAGGCCGGCCCGGTCCATGGCCAGCACCACCGGCAGGTCCTGCACCACGACCTCCTGCCAGACCTGGTCGTAGCCGCGCTGCAGGAAGGTGCTGTAGATGGCGGCCACGGGCTTCATGCCGGCCTCGGCCATGCCGCCGGCCAGCGCCACGCCGTGCTGCTCGCAGATGCCCACGTCCACCACGCGCTCGGGGAAGCGCTCGGCCACGGGCGTGAGGCCCGTGCCATCGGGCATGGCCGCCGTGATGGCCACCACGCGCGGGTCCGCCGCCATCTCGCGCGCCATGGCGCGCCCGAACACCGCGCTCCAGGCCACCTGCGCCACGGGCGGGGCCGCAGCGGGTGCCGGCAGCTCGCAGGCGGGCGGCGCAGCCTTGCGCGGGCTGACGGCATGCGCGGCGTCGCGCCCCGGCACGGGGGCGCCGCGGCCCTTCTCGGTCACCACGTGCAGCAGCACCGGCCCCTCGACACGGTTGAGGTCGCGCAGCAGCGACTCGAGCCGGGGCTCGTCGTGGCCGTTCTCGGGCCCGAAGTAGGTCCAGCCCAGCTCGCGGAAGATGTGGCCGGGCGAGAGGTAGTTGGCCACCGCCTCCTTCATGCCCGCCGCCCAGCGCGAGAGCGGGCCGCCCACGAGCGGCACCAGCTCGAGCGCCTCGAGCATGTCGCGCTTGCTCTCGCGGTAGGCCGGCAGCGTGCGCGCCCGGTTGAGCACCTTGCGCAGCGCCCCCACCGTGCGGGCGATGGACCACTCGTTGTCGTTGAGGATCACCAGCAGGCGCGCCTTGCCGTGCCCGGCATGGTTGAGCGCCTCGAAGGTGGCGCCCGAGGCAGCCGCCGCGTCGCCCACCAGCGCGATCACGCGCCGGTCGCTGACGCCGCGCAGGTGGTCGGCCAGCGCCATGCCCGCCGCGGTGCTCACCGCCGTGCCGGCGTGGCCCGAGGTGAAGGTGTCGTAGGGGCTCTCGCCGCGATGCATGAAGCCCGACAGGCCGTCGGTCATGCGCAGCGTGTCGAAGC
Organism: Planctomycetia bacterium; assembly: GCA_046094945.1. Taxonomy (GTDB): domain Bacteria; phylum Planctomycetota; class PLA2; order PLA2; family JAEUHO01; genus CAXQZU01. The sequence continues at coordinate 6,002 of JBJTIJ010000378.1, forward strand.
GCTCGCGCCGCCCGGTGATGACCTTGTGCGGGTAGACCTGGTGGCTGGTGTCCAGCACCAGCCGGTCGTGCTTGAGGTCGAATACCCGGTGCAGGGCCACCGTGAGCTCCACCACGCCCAGGTTGCTGCCCAGGTGGCCGCCCGTGCGCGTGACCGACTCCACGAGGAACGCGCGCAGCTCGTCGCAGTAGGCCAGCGTCTCCTCGGGCGAGAGCGCCTTGAGGTCCTCGGGCGAGCGCACGCGGTCGAGCAGGGCCATGGCCCTTGGAGCCTAGCGGTGGCCGAGCGCCCCTCCCCCAAATCGGCGCGGGCCACGGGCACCGGCGTAGGCTTGGCGCGTGCCCGAGCACCGTCCCCCGCACGCACCTGCGGCTGCCGGCAGCCCGGCCCCGGCCCCTGCCGCGGCCCTGGCGCCCTTCCTGGCCGAGGCCAAGGCCTGGGTGGAGCGCCACCTCGACGGCCTCTTGCCGCAGCCCGCGGCGGACGGCACGCGGCTGGCCGAGGCGCTGCGCTACAGCGTCGAGGCGGGCGGCAAGCGCCTGCGGCCGGCGCTGGCACTGGCCGCCTCGCGCGCGCTGGGCGGCGAGGACGCGCGCGTGCTGCCCTACGCCGGGGCACTGGAGCTGGTCCACACCTACAGCCTGATCCACGACGACCTGCCGGCCATGGACGACGACGACCTGCGGCGCGGCAAGCCCACCAGCCACGTGGTCTTCGGCGAGGCGCTGGCCATCCTGGCCGGCGATGCACTGCACACGCTGGCCTTCGAGAGCCTGCTGGCGGGCACGACCGATGCCGCGCTGGCGCGCGACCTGGCCCTGCTGCTGGCCCGCGCCGCCGGTCCCGGCGGCATGGTGGGCGGGCAGGCCGAGGACCTGGCCGCCGAGCACCAGCGCCCGGACGCCGCGCGCCTGGAGCGCATCCACCACGGCAAGACTGCCGCCCTGATCGGGGCCGCGGCCGAGGGCGGCGCGCGCGCCGCCGGCGCCAGCCCGGCCACGCAGGCCGCCTTCCGCGCCTACGGCCTGCACGTGGGCCTGGCCTTCCAGGCCGCCGACGACATCCTGGACGTGACGGGCACGCCCGAGTCGCTGGGCAAGACGCCCGGCAAGGACCGGCGCGGCGAGAAGATGACCTACGTCGCCCTCGAGGGGCTCGAGGGTGCGCGCGTACGCGCACGGCGCGCCTGCGATGCGGCCCTCTGCGCGATCGCGCCCCACGACCGCCATGGGCTGCTCTCGGCCCTGGCGCGCCACGTGGTGGCGCGCGAGGGCTAGCGCGCCACCGCAGGGCCACGCCGGGCCGCAAAGGGCCGCACCGGGCCGCAGCCGCAACGTGCCGCAACGGGCCGTGCAGGCCTGGCGGGCTAGCCGGGCGGCAGGTCCTCGCCCACGGGCGGCGCGGCGGCCGGCACGGCCTGCGGGCTGCGCTCGCGCAGCAGCAGGCCGCAGGCCACGGCCAGCGCGCCGCAGGCCGAGAGCGCCAGCGACAGGCCCAGCGCCTGCGCCAGCGCGCCCACCAGCACGCTGCCCAGCGGCGCACTGGCCCCGAAGACGAACACCCACAGCCCCATGATGCGGCCGCGCAGGCCGTCGGGCACCTCGGCCTGCACGAGGGCATTGGACGAGGACATGAACGCCACCTGGCAGAAGGCCGCCAGCAGCAGCGGCAGCAGGGCCAGCCAGATGCTGCCCACCAGCGCCAGAAGCACCACGCTGGCCCCGCCCAGCGCCACCAGCCGGCCCAGCGCCGGCGGCCCCAGCGGGCGGTGCGCGGCGCGCGCGCTCACCCACAGCGCGCCGGAGAGGGCGCCCACGCCCGAGAGGCCCATGAGCAGGCCGTAGGCGCCCTCGCCCAGCCCGTAGCCCTCCACCGTGAGCGCCGCCAGCATGCCCGTGTAGGTCCAGGCGCTGAGCATCGAGGCCCCCATGAGCAGCATCAGGTGGCGGATGCGCGGCGTGGCGCGCACGAAGCGCAGGCCCTCCAGCAGGTGGGCCCACGCTCCCCCCGCGTGCGGCTGCACGGCATGCTGCGCGCGCGGCAGCCCCCAGAGCGTCAGGCCCGCCGCCAGCGAGCAGCCCGCCGCGAGCAGGTAGCAGGACGCCGTGCCCAGCGTGGCCAGCAGCAGGCCGGCCAGCGCGGGGCCCAGGATGCGGCCCACGTTGAAGGTGCTGGCCTGCAGCGCCAGCGCGTTGCCCAGGTGCTCGCGCCCCACCACCTCCACCACGTAGGCCTGCCGGACGGGCATCTCCAGCGCCCGGAAGCAGCCCACCGTGAGCGCCGCGGCCACCACGTGCAGCACCTCGACCTGCCCCAGCAGCAACAGCAGGCCCAGGGCCAGGTTGCCCACCAGCGTGCCGCCCGCCACCACCAGCAGCAGGCTGCGCTTGTCGTGGCGGTCGGCCAGCGCGCCCGCCCACGGGGCCAGCACCACGGTGGGCAGCAGGCCCGCGGCCGTCACGCCGCCCAGGGCCGCCTTGCTTCCGGTGATCTCGTAGACCAGCCAGGCCTGCGCGGCCACGCGCATCCAGAAGGCGTGCACGCTGGCCGCGTGCCCGAGCAGGAAGCGCCGGAAGGTGGGCACGCGCAGGGCCGCGAAGGCATGCGCCGTCCAGCCGCTGGCCATGCGCTAGCGCCCGCCGCCCGTGCGCCCCAGGTGCATGCGTTCGGGCGTGAGGCCGCCGCGCAGGTCCCAGACCTCCACCTCGTCCACGCGCGCCGGGATGCGCACCTCCAGCAGCCGCTCGCCATCCACGGTAGGCACGACGGCGCCCGGCTCGGCGGTCCACTGCACCTCCACGCGCCAGGGCGTGCCCGGGGCCTGCGGCGGCAGCGCCCGCCCGCGCACCTCGCCGCCCTGCGGCAGGCCCAGCACCAGCACGCGGGCCAGCGTGGCGCCATCGCCCGCGTCCACGAGGCTGGAGCGCGCAGCGTCCATGCGCCGCGCGAGCGGCACGCCCTGCACCAGGAAGAAGGCGCTGCTGGCGGCCAGCAGCACGAACAGCGCGCCGAACACCCACGGCCAGCGCGGGCGCGCGGCCGCCCCCGGCTCAGCGGTCGTCGTCATCGGCGTCCCGGCCGGGGGCCGCCTCGTCGCCCACCAGGCCTTGCTCGCCCACCTTCAGGCGCCGCTCGCGCGGGCCCGCCGGCGTGTCGGCCAGCTCCACCAGCCGCTTCTCGGCCGCGTCCAGCAGCGCACGGCAGGCGTTGACGTGCGCCACGCCCTGCTGGTAGCGCGCCAGCGACTGCTCCAGCGACAGGCCCTCGGCCTCGAGGTCCTGCACGATGGCCTCGAGCGCCTCCAGGCGCTGCTCGAAGGACGGTTCCTCGCCGGCCTCGCCCGTGCCCTCGGCCTTCTTCGTGCGGCTTGCCATGCGCGCAGCATACACAGCGCCCCACCCGTTCACATGGGCGTTGGCGGTGGCGGTCGCTGTGGCGGCGTGGCCCCGGCGCCGGGGCGCCAGCCGGGCGCAGCGCCCGGCGCCGCGCGCTGCGCGGCCAGCTGGCCGGCCACCTCCTCGCCGGCCGCGGCGGCCGCCGCGAGCGAGGCCTGCGCCAAGGCCTCCCACACCCGGGCCGCACCGTGCGCCCCGCCCGGGGCCACCCAGCGCGCCACGATGCGCACGCTGCCCGCACTGCACGTGGCGTGCGCGGCCAGCGCGCCCGGCCAGGCCGCGGCGCCCTGCCGCTCCAGCGCAGCCCGCGCCGCGCGCTCGGCCGTCACGGCGGCCGCCGCGCGCACGTCCCGCAGGGGTGCGACATGCGCCTCGCTGGCGGCATCGTCCGAGCGCAGCAGCAGGCCCCACGCCCCGGCACAGGGCTCCGGGAGCACCTCGTCCAGCCCCAGGGCCAGGCCCGGCAGGCCTTCCTCGCCCAGCCGCTGCAGGTCGTCGGCGGCCAGCACCACGGCGGCGGCCTCCGCGGCTCGCCAGCTCGCGAGGCAGGCCACCGCCCCGCCCACGGCCTGCTCCACGCACAGCTGCGGCGCGCGTGCCGCCAGCTGGTCGCGCTCGAGGGCCTGCGCGCACAGCACGCGCGCACCGGCCGGCAGGGCCGCCAGCCCGCCGGGCGGAGCGCCCACCAGCACGGCATGGGCCGCGGCGCGCGGCAGCACGCAGCCGAGGGCCGTGCGCGCCGGCAGCGCGATGGGCAGCGCCGCCAGCGGCAGCAGGGCGGCATCGATGCGGCCCTCGCCGAGCGCGGCGGCCAGCACCTCGGCCGCGACGCGGCCCGGCGCGCAGCTGAGCGCCACCAGCGCGTGGGCCACGGCGAGGCGCGCGGCCACCGCCTCGGCCACGGCCCGGTCCTGCGGCGCCTGGCAGGAGCCCAGCCTCAGCAGGCCCGGCTTCAAGAGGCCTGGCTGGGGCAGGCCCTGGCCCGGCAGCCCGCGCCTCATGCCCCGGCGCCGCCCGGCGGCGGCACCTCCACGCGCTGCACCGTGCTGTGCAGCGTGGCCCCGTCGGCGAGGCGCGTGCACAGCGGCGTGCCGGGCGGGGCGTCGGAGGCCTGCCGCACCAGCCGGCCCTCGCCCGTGGTGGTCAGCGACCAGCCGCGCGCCATCACGCCCAGCGGAGACAGGGCGCGCAGCGCCGCCTCGGCGCGCTCCAGCCGCGCGCGGCGCGCCAGCACCAGCCGCGCGCTGGCACGCGCGATGCGCTGCGCCAGCTCGGCCGTGCGCTCGCGCCGGCGGCGCAGCGCGGCCACCGGGCTGGCCAGCACCAGGCGCTGGGCGAGGTGCTGCAGGCGCTGGCGCCGCGGCACCAGCACGCCCGCCGGCGAGCGCAGCGCGGGCCGGTCGGCCCACGCCTCCAGCCGCTGCCAGGCGCGGTCGATGCGCATGCGCATGCGCGCGTCGAGCCGCTGGCGCTCGCGCCCCACCTGCCCCAGCAGCTGCTCCTTGACCGGCACCACCAGCTCGCCGGCCTGCGAGGGCGTGGCCGCGCGCACGTCGGCCACCAGGTCGGCGATGGTCACGTCCGTCTCGTGGCCCACGGCCGACACGATGGGCGTGCGGCAGGCATGGATGGCACGCGCCACCACCTCCTCGTTGAAGGCCCACAGGTCTTCCAGCGAGCCGCCGCCACGCCCGGCCACGATCACGTCCGCACGCGCCGAGCGGTCGGCGAAGGCGATGCCCCGCGCGATCTCCTCGGCCGAGCCCGCGCCCTGCACGCGCACGGGCACCAGCACCAGCGTGACGTCGGGGAAGCGGCGCTGGATCACCGTCACCAGGTCGCGCACGGCGGCGCCCGTGGGACTGGTCACCAGCGCGATGCGCCGCGGCAGGAAGGGCAGCGGCACCTTGTGCTCGGGCCGGAACAGGCCCTCGGCCTCCAGCCGCTTCTTCATGCGCTCGAAGGCCTGCTGGAGCGCGCCCGCCCCCATCGGCTGCAGCGTGCGCACCACCAGCTGGTAGCGCCCGTGCGGCGGGTAGACGTCGATGGCGCCCGCGGCCAGCACCTCCATGCCCTCGCTGGGCCGCAGGCGCAGGGTGGCCGCCGCCGAGCGCCACATCACGCAGGGCAGCACGGCCCCGGCGTCCTTGAGCGTGAAGTACACGTGCCCCGAGGCCGCGGGGCGCCACTGCGTGACCTCGCCGCGCACCCACAGCGAGCCGAAGGTGCCCGACAGCAGGTCCTTCACCTGCTCCGTGAGGTCCGTGACGGACAGCACCTCGTGCGCGGCGGGCTGGGGATCGGGGGCCACGGCGGCACCCTACCACCCGCCCCCGGCAGGCGGGCCCGCGAGCCGGCGCTAGCGCGCCACCTCGACGGCCCGCACCTCGCGCACCACCGTCACGCGCACCTCGCCCACGTAGCGCACCTCGGCCTCCACGGCCCGCGCGATGTCGCGCGCCAGCAGCGCCGCCTGTGCATCGTCCACCTGCCGGGCGTTGACCAGCACGCGCACCTCGCGGCCGGCCTGCAGGGCGTAGGCCTGCTCCACGCCCGGGAAGCGCAGCGCCAGGCGCTCGAGGTCGGCCACGCGCTGGGCCTGCAGGTCGGCCGGCTCGTGGCGCGCACCGGGGCGCGCGGCGCTCACCGCGTCGCCCACGTGCGCCAGCACGGCGTAGGGGTTGAGGTCGCGCCGGTCGTCGTGGTGGTCCTCGGCGGCCGCCACCACCTCCGGCGGCTCGCCCAGCCGCCGCAGCAGGGCCCCGGCGGCGTCGGCGTGCGAGCCCTGCTCGAGGTCCATCACCTTGCCCAGGTCGTGGAACAGCGCGGCGCGGCGGGCCAGGCGCGCGTCCAGCCTGAGCTCGGCGGCGATGCCGCCCGCCACCTTGGCCGCCTCCAGCGAGTGGCGCAGCACGTTCTGCCCGTACGAGGTGCGGAAGGCCAGCCGGCCCAGCAGGTCCACCACCTCCTCGGGTGCGTCGCCCACCGCGGCCTCGGCCAGCGCGCGGCGGCCCTCCTCGCGGATGCGCAGCGGCAGGCGCGCACGCGCCTCGGCCACCACCTCCTCGATGCGCGCCGGCTGGATGCGGCCGTCCTGCACCAGCACCTCGAGGGCGTCGCGCGCCACCTCGCGCCGCAGCGGGTCGAAGCACGAGAGCGTCACCTGCGGCTGGTCGGGATCCACCAGCACGTCGCAGCCGGTGGCCGCCTCCAGCGCCTTGATGTTGCGGCCCTCGCGGCCGATGACGCGCCCCTTCATCTCGTCGCTGGGCAGGCTCACCACGGTGGTGCTGCCCTTGGCCACGTAGTCCAGCGGCAGGCGCTGCACGGTGGTCAGCACGATGTCGCGCGCGCGCGCCTCGGCCTCGCCACGTGCCAGCTCGTCGGCGCGCTGCACGCGCTGGGCACGCTCGCCGGCCAGTTCCTTCTCGAGCGTCTCCAGCAGCAGCCGGCGCGCCTCGGCCACGGGCAGCGCGCCCACGTCCGAGAGGCGCGACTTGGCGTCGGCGATCACGGCGGCCGCCTGCACGCGCGCCTGCTCGGCCGAGCGGTCGGTCTCGCGCGAGCGGGCCAGCACCTCGGCCTCGCGCCGCTCCACCTGCTGCGCCTTCTGCTCGATGGCCGCCTCGCGCGCGGCCAGCAGCCGGCGCGCCTCGTCCAGCCCCTGCTCGCGCTGCTGGTGGGCCACCTCGCGCGCCGCCCGCTCGGCCTGCGCGCGATCGGCGTCGTCGCGCCGCCGCCAGGCCAGCACCACCACGGTGGCGCCTGCGCCAGCCACAAGGCCGCCCAGCAGCGCCAGCCAGGGCCAGAGGTCGTCCACGCGCGCTCCCGCGGCGCCGGGACGCCCCGGCGTGCAATCGACGCTACGGCTCGCGGCGGCCGGGGTCAAGGCGGGCAGGGCCGCGCCCGCCTCGCGGGCCGCTCAGCGCGCGCGCACCACCTGCAGGCCCGAGCGCGCGAAGAGCGCCGCGGCCTCGCCCTCGGCCACCACCGCCTCGATGCGGCTCTCGCGCGCCGGCGCACGGCCGCCGGGCGTGCTGCGCACGCCCTGCACCAGCTCCAGCGTCACGCGCCGCGTGGCCGCCTCGAGGGTGAAGCCGGCCTCGGCGGCCTCCACCGTCTCCAGCAGCAGCCCGCTGGCATCGCGCCGCTCGGCCCGCACGCCACGCAGCCGGTCCTGCGCCACGCCGTCGATGCGCGTGAAGGTCCAGCCGTCGGGACGCCGCGCCCCGGCGCCCGCCAGCAGCGTGTTGAGCGTGCCGCGCACCGATTCCAGCGCCGCCGGGTCGCGCGAGACAGGCCGCGCCGCCGAGGCGAGGCCCTCGCCGTCGGTGCCGCGCAGCGCGCCGGCCGGCGGCGCCACGGGGGCCACGCCACGCGACGGGCCCGCCGCGGGCTCCGCGGCCGGGGGCTCCGCGGCCGGGGGCGGCGCGGACGGCGGCGGCGCGCCCGGCGCCGGCGCCAGGGGAGCGCGCGCCGCCAGGTTGCGCGGGCGCTCGGGGCTGCCGGCCGCCGGCGGCGGCACCCGGCTCGCCTCGGGCGCCACGGGCAGCGCCGGCGTGCCGGGCGCCTCGGGCGCCATGGCCGGCAGGTCGCGCGGCGGGGGCAGTTGCGCCGCCAGCGGCACGCCCGCGCCGCTCGCCGGGGCCTGCACGCCCGCCGGAGCGGAAGGCGCCGGCACGGGCTCGCGGGCGGGCGGCTCCTCCAGCCCCATGGCGTAGGCCGCCAGGCGCTTGCGCAGCTCGGTGTTCTCGCGGCGCTGCTCGTCCACCTCGCGCTCCAGCCCGCGCATGCGCGGCTCCACGAGCGCCGACTCCTGCGTCAGCAGCTTGATCTCGTTCTCCAGCGCGACGAGCTTGACGGCCTCGTTCTGGGCCGCCGCCACCTGCCGGCGCAGGCCATCGACCTCGGCCTCCTTGCTGCTGATCTCGCGCGCCCGCTCCGCGGCCGCCTCGCGCTCGGCGTCCAGCCGCTCCTGCAGGCTGCGCGTGCGCTGCTCGCTGTCGCCGAGCTGGGCCGCCAGGCGGGCTGCCTCCTCGCGGGCGCCGCGCGCAGCCTCCTCGCGCCCTGCCTGCAGCAGGCTGGCTGCCTGCTCGGTGGCCAGGCCGGGGTCGGGCTGCTGGTCGCCGTGGCGCTGGATGGCCCCCACCAGCGCCCACGTGCACAGCACCAGCACGCCGCACAGGCCCAGCAGCAGCAGGGGCAGCGCGCGCCCGCCCGGCGACGGCGGCGGCTGGGCCAGCCGCTCCAGCAGCCGCTCCTGCACGCTGGAGAGGCCGCGGAAGGCCTCGTTGAGGCCGCGCACGTTGGCCAGCACCAGCTCGCTGCGGTCGCCGCGCTGCAGGGCCTCCAGCAGTCGCACCTGCAGCGCGCTCACGCCCTCGAGCGCCTGCGCGTTGGCCAGGAAGGCAGCTTCCAGGTCGGCCAGCCCAGCGCCGCGCATGCCGGCCGCCGCCGCCCCGGCGCGTGCCACCGCCAGGCGCGCGGAGGTGGCCTCGGCGCTGGGCAGCGGCGCCTCGGGGGCGCGCGTACCGGGCTCCTGCGGGACGGGCTCGTGCGGGACGGGATCCATGGGCTCGCTCACAAGTCGCGCACCAGCGCGGCATCCGGCCCGGCCAGCAGCTGCTGGAAGGCACCGCGGGCCATCGGACGCCGCGCGAAGGCTGCGGCCTCCCGGTCCAGCACGCGCTCGGCACGCGCCAGGTCCACTGGCTGGTCGAAGGCCACCAGCAGGGCGGCCACGCGGCCCGGCGGCACCTCCACCTCCTCCTGCCAGGCGCCCAGCGAGGAGAGCAGCCGCTCCTGAGCCAGGCCCGGCGTGCGGCCCGCGGCGGCGAGCACCTCGCGCAGGCTGCGCAGCGTGGCGCGGCCCGCGGCCGACTCCACCACCAGCCCCAGCCGCCCGGGCGCCACGCGCTGCGGCACGCTGCCCGCGTTGAGCACCAGCAGGCGCAGCCACGCGGGCGCCGCGGCGGCCTCCAGGCCCAGCCGCCCGGCCAGCGCACGGTCGTGCTCGCGGTCTGGGCCCGGGTCGCCCCACACGGGAGCCAGCGCCAGCTTGAGGCCCGGCGCCGCGGGCGCCTGCACCCACAGCACCACCTCGGCAGCCACCTCGGGGGCGTCGAGCGGCGCGGCCGGCGCAGTGCCCTGCAGGTCCAGCCAGCGCGGCAGCGCCCAGGAGAGCGCGGCCAGGAACAGCGACAGCGAGCTGACGAGCAGCACCACCGGCGTCCAGTCCTGCGGCGGCCTGCCGGCCGGGGAGACCGTCTCGTTCACGCCCTGCCTCCGCGCCGGCGCGGGCCGCCCGCGGCGGCGCGCGTCACTTGGCGGCGTCCGCCTTCTCGTCGAGCCAGGGCGCGCGGTTCTTGCGGCTGTGGTCGCCGAACCACACGAACAGGTCCTTCATGGTGGTCAGGGCCTGGCCCTCGGCGTTGGCGGGCGCTGCGCCGTCGGGGCCGGTGGCGTAGTAGTTCACCACCGCGATGGCGTCGGTCTTCACGTCATCCCAGAACTTCTTGGACGCGGCCGCCGCGGTCTTCTGCTTGGCATCGCCCGAGTTGGCCGCCGCGTTGTTCGCGGTGGCCTCGGCCGCGCTGTAGATGGTGGCGAACTTCTCCACCACCTGGAAGCGCAAGTCGCCCTTGATGCCCTTGAACAGCACCATGGCCTTGTGCGCGGCCTTGAGGCGCTCGACCTTGGCCGGGGCGTTGTTGGTGTGGCTGTAGTTCTCGAGCAGCCAGGCCACGGTCTTGGGGTCGTTGATCTTGCCCAGCGCGGCGAAGGTGTTCTCCAGCACGGCCACCGGCACCTGGTAGTCCTGCTTGGGCTCCTCGAGCTCGCCGGCCAGCAGGTCGCGCAGCTGCTTGCTCCAGCCCTCGCGCAGCTTCTCCAGCTCCTTGGCGTCGCGGCCCTCGGCCAGCTTGGGGTTGCCCAGCAGGTCGCCCAGCACCAGCGAGGCCTTGATGTTCACGTCATCGCGCAGGTTGGACTTGGTCTTGGCGTCGTAGACCACCAGCTTGAGCGCCCGGAAGATGAGGTCGAGCGCGGCGTGCTGCCAGTCGCGCACCGCGGCGCGCTGCTTCTTGAGCGCCTCCTCGTAGGCCTTGGTGGCCGCGGCGTGCGCCTTGCGCGCCTCCTCGTCGGCCCCGTCGGGCAGCGCGTCGGGCGCCTTCTCGGCGGGCGAGGCGATGTTGTAGAAGTCGCTGGCCAAGGCCTCGATGGAGCCGTTGAGGTCCTCGTTGCCCAGCTTGCGGTCCTTGAGCTGCCCGCCGAACACCTCGAGGTTGCGCTTGGCGTCCTCCAGCGGCACGCCCTCGGCCCGCGCCAGCGACGGGGGCAGGACCACGGACAGCAGCGCGGCCAAGGCCGCGGCGAGGCAGGCGATGCGCATGGCAGGCTCTCCAGCGAGGCGGGGGGATTGTACGCCACCGAGGGCGGCCCCGGGCGGGCCGTCTCCCCGCGAGGACGCAGCCTGCGCGGGAGGCGGGGCTCGCCCCGGGCACCCTCCCCATCGCAAACGCCCGGCCAGTCGCAGGTGGCGCCGCACCCCGGGCCGGGCGCCGCACGGGCTGCGGGCCTCGTAGCCCAGCAGGCCCACCCAGCCGCCCACGAAAGGCAGGCGGCGGCCGTGGCAGCGCACCGGCCGCGGCGCCACCGGGGCCAGCGCCTCGCGCAGCCCCAGCTGCCCCGGCCAGCG
>JBJTIJ010000379.1:0-5005 GCA_046094945.1 Planctomycetia bacterium
CGCCGCCGCCTGCGCCTCGCTGAGGAACAGGTTGGCGTAGGCGCCCGCACCCAGGCCGGCCTCGTGCAGCAGCGCCTCCAGCGCCTGCGCGCAGCGCGGCACGCTGGGCGCATGCTTGAGCAGCACCGTGTTGCCGGCCAGCAGCGCCGGGCCGGCGAAGCGCAGCACCTGCCAGTAGGGGAAGTTCCACGGCATCAGGCCCAGCAGCGGGCCCAGCGGCTCGTGGCGCACCACGGCCTCATGGCCGTCGGCGGGCCGCGGCTCGGGCGCCAGCAGCGCCGGCCCCTCGTCGGCGGCCCAGCGCAGGCCCAGCGCGCACTTGCGCACCTCGGCCTCGCCCTGCGCCAGCGGCTTGCCCATCTCGCCGGCCGCCAGCCGGGCGAGGGGGCCCGCCTCGCGCTCCAGCAGCGCGGCCAGCGCCCGCAGGCGCGGGGCACGCGCCGCGGGCGGCTCGGCGCGCGCGCGGGCCGCGGCCGCCACCGCGGCCTGCAGCGCGGCCTCCACCTGCGCATCGCTGGCGGCCACGAAGGCCTGCTGCTCCAGCCCCGTGCAGGGATCGACGCTGGCGTAGCGCACGGCCTAGCTGCCCCGCAGGTCGTAGCCCAGGCCCAGGATCATGGGCACGACGAAGAGCGTGAACAGCGTCGAGAACGAGAGCCCGCCCACGATGATGGCCGCCAGGCCCTGGTAGAGCTCCGAGCCGGCCCCGCCGCCGATGGCCAGCGGCAGCATGCCCACCACGGTGGTGATCACGCTCATGAGGATGGGCCGCAGGCGCGAGGTGCACGAGCGCACGAGGGCCGCGCGCGGCTCCACGCCCTGGGCGCGCAGGTTGTTGGCCTGGTGCACGATCAGGATGGCGTTGTTCACCACGATGCCGGCCAGGATCACGAAGCCCAGCATGGCGATCACGTCGAAGCCGGCCTCGCCGCCCGACCAGGCGTGCACCAGCGAGATGCCGATCACGCCGCCCGCCAGCGACAGCGGCACGGTCACGAGGATGACCAGCGGCGAGACCCACGAGCGGAACAGCGCCACCAGCAGCAGGTAGATGAGCAGGATCGAGATGCCGAAGCCCTGCGTGAGCGCGGCCAGCGTGGTCTTGAGCTTGTCGGCCGCGCCGCCCAGCCCCAGCGTGTAGGCCGGCCCCAGCTCGGCCGCCACGGGCGGGAACACCTCCTGCTCCACGCGCTGCACCACGCTCTCCAGCGGCGCGTCGGGCGCGATGTTCACCGTCAGCAGCACGTTGCGCTGGCGCTCCAGGCGCCGCACGGTGAGCGGGCCGCCGCGGCGCGTCACGGTGGCCACCTGCCCCAGGTGCAGGTGCCCGCCCGCGGGCACCGCGAAGGGCAGGTCCAGCAGGTCCTGCTCGTCGCCCACGCGCTCGGGCGCCACCAGCACGTTGACGTCCACGTCGCGCCCGCCCTGCACCAGCAGCGTGTGGCGGCGGCCGGCGATGGCCGTCTCCACCATCTCGCCCACGTCGCCCGAGGTGAGGCCGGCGGCCTCGGCGCGCTGCGGGTCCACCTCCACGTGCAGCTCGGGCCGCCCCGTCACGAGGCTGCTGCGCACGAACTGCACGCCCTCGACGGCGCGCAGCCGGGCCTGCAGGTCCTTGTCGCCGCGCGCCAGCGCCGCGAAGTCGGGACCCGAGAGCTCGACGTCGAACTGCTTGCCCGGGTCGTTGAACAGGCTCGAGCGCACCGGCACCACGTACTGGAAGCCCGGCAGCATGGCCGCCGGCATGTACAGGCCCTTGTGGAAGGCGGCCAGCGTCTTGGCGTCGGCCATGCCCTCCTTGAGGGTGCAGCCGCCGCCGTTGAAGCCCGGGCGGTTGACCACGAACACGCGGCCCGTCTGCGGCTGGGCCAGCAGGTACTGCTCCAGCGGCTTCATGTTGCGCGCCGCCGCCTCGGGGTTGGTGCCCGGCGAGGGGCTGGCGAAGAACAGGATCAGGTTGCGGTTGCCCGTGGGCAGGTACTCGGCCGGCGGGCGGAAGGGCAGCGTGCAGAGGCAGCCGGCCACCACCAGCAGCACGAAGCCCAGGCGGAAGGCCGGGCCGCCGGGGCCCGGGGCCACCAGCCGCCCGATGAGGCGCCCGTAGCGGTCGCCCAGCCAGCCGCCGTGCTCGTCGGCGCCCTCCAGTGCCGGGTCGTAGGGCCGCGTGGGCCTGGGCCCCCACAGCGCGCACAGCACCGGCACCACCGTCAGCGACACCACCAGCGAGATCAGCACCGAGGCCGAGATGGCCAGCGCGATGTCCACGAAGGTCTGGCTGGCCTCGTCCTGCCCCAGCACGATGGGCGCGAACACCGCCACCGTGGTGAGCGTGCTGGCCAGCACGCCGCCCCAGATCTCCTTGCTGCCGTCGATGGCCGCGCGCATGCGGTCCTTGCCCATCTCGACGTGCCGCACGATGTTCTCGAGCACGCAGATGGCGTTGTCCACCACCATGCCGCTGGCGAAGGCGATGCCGGCCAGGCAGATCACGTTGAGGCTGCGGCCCAGCACCAGCAGCACGGGGAACACCGTCACCAGCGAGATGGGGATGGCCAGCGCGATGAAGATCACGGCGCGCGGGCTGCGCAGGAAGGCGAACAGCACCAGCGTGGCCAGCAGCGACCCCATCCACAGGTTGTCGAGCACGAAGGAGATGGCCGACTCGATGTAGCTGGTCTCGCGGTAGACCGCCACCAGCTCGATGTCCAGGCCGCGCGCCAGGAACTGCTTGTTGAGCTCGGCCGCCGCCGCGTCCACGCCCTCGATGGTGCGCACCACGTTGGCGCCCGTGCGCCGCTGCACGCCCACGCTGATGCCCGGCTTGCCGTCGATGCTGACGTAGTCGGTGGTCTCGCGCGTGGCGTCCACCACGCGCGCCACGTCGCCCAGCAGCACCTGCCCGCCGCCCGGCTCCTCGCGCAGCACCAGCGTCTCGAGCGTGGCCGCGTCGGGCGCGCGGGCCAGCGTGCGCACCACCAGCTGGCGCTCGGCCGTCTCGACGGTGCCGCCGCGCACGTTGACGTTGCGCCGGCGCAGCGCCTCGCCCAGCGCGCGGGTGCTCACGCCGCGCGCCACCATGCGCTCGGGGTCGATGCGCACCTGCACCTCGCGCTCGGCGCCGCCGGCCACGAACAGGCCCGAGACGCCCGTCACGCGATCCAGCCGCGGCTGGATCTCGTCGTCGAGCACCCGGCGCACCTGCGAGGGCGGGTAGCGCGAGCGCAGCGTGAGCCACATCACGGCGTTGGGGCCGGGCTCGGCGGTCACCTCCACCTGCGGCTCGTCGGCCTCCTCGGGCAGCGAGGGCACGCGCGTGAGCTTGTTGAGCACGTCCACCACGGCCGCCTGCATGTCGGAGCCGTAGCGGAACTCGAGCACCACCTCCGAGAGGCCGTCCGAGGAGGTGCTGGTCATCTCCACCAGCCCCTCGACGCGCTGCAGCACGTCCTCGAGCTCGCGCGTGACCTGCTCCTCCACCTCCACCGCGCCGGCGCCGCGGAAGCCGGTGCGCACCGTGATGCGCGGCACGTCCACCTGCGGCTTGAGCTGCACCGGGATCTTGTCGATGGACAGCGCGCTGAAGAGCACGCTCACGATCACGCCCACGGCCACCAGGTAGGGCCGCGCGACGATGCCCCCGATGGGGCTCACCGAGCGTCCTTCGCGGGCGCCGCAGCGCCCGCTGCCGCGCCCCCTGCCGCGCCGGCTGCTGCGGGCGGCGGGCCGGCCGGGCGCTCCAGCAGCGGGGCGCCGGGGAAGGCCAGGTCGGCGCCCACCACCACGATGCGCTCGCCGGGCTCGAGGCTGGCGCCCAGCGGCTCCACGGCAGCCCGGCCGCCTGACTGGCCCAGCAGGCGCACCGGCACGAAGGCCGCGCTGGCCAGCGGCGGCATGCCGGACGGGCGGCCCGGCGCGGCGGCCGGCGGCGGCGCCTGCGGGGGCAGGGCCTTCACCAGCACCCAGCCCTCCAGCGTGCGGCGCACGGCATCGCCGGGCACCAGCAGCACGCCCTCCAGCGGGCGCAGCTGCACGCGCGCGCGCACGAAGGCGCCGGGCACCAGCACGCCCTCGCGGTCCTGCGCAGCCTCCAGCCGCACCAGCGCACGCTGCGCGCCGCTGCGCGGGTCGGCGTCGGCCACCAGCGCCGCCACCCGTGCCGCCAGCGACCAGCCCGGGCGCTCGTCCACGGCCAGCGTCACGGCGGCCTGCTCGGCGAGGGCCGGGGCATGGCGCGCGGGCACCTCCACCACCACCTCGCGGGTGGTGGCGTCCACCAGCTCGAGCACGGGCAGGCCCGGCTGCACGGCATCGCCCGGCGCCAGCAGCCGCGCCACCACCTGCGCCTCGAAGGGCGCGCGCAGGCGCGCGCGGTCTAGCTCGGCCTGCGCGCGCTCCACCTGGGCAGCGGCCTCGGCCACGCGGGCGCGCTGCACGGCCACTTCCTCGGCCCGCGCGCCGGCGCGTGCCATGTCCAGCGCCGCCTTGGCGGCGGCGTGGCGCGACTCGGCCGCCCGGCGCTGCGCCGCCATCGCGTCGTAGGTGGAGCGCGGCACGCCGCCGCCCTCCACCAGCGAGGCGAGCCGGCGCTCCTCGGCCGTGGCCCAGCGCATCTCCGAGGCCGCGCCTTCCAGCACGGCCTCCAGCCGCTGCAGTTCCTCCGGCCGCGCCGGCGACTCCAGCAGGCGCAGCTCCTCGCGCGCGCGCGCCAGCGCGGCCTGCGCGGCGTCCAGCGCCGCCTGCCGCTCGCGCGGCTCCAGCGCCGCCAGCAGCGCGCCGGCGGCCACGCGGTCGCCCTCGCGCACGGCCACCTCGGCCAGCCGGCCCACCACGTCGAAGCCCACGCGCGCACGCTGCGGCGCCTGCACGCGCGCGGCCAGCAGCACGTCGCGCTCGAGCGTGCCGCGCTCCACCGCGGCCAGCGTCACGGGCACCAGGAAGGGCGGGCGCTGGACGGGCACCTGCGCCGGGGCCGGCGCGAGGGCGTCTACCGCGACCTGCCCGATGC